>NZ_JBMDWE010000015.1:0-94021 GCF_053579655.1 Gelidibacter sp.
AACGTGAATTATTATCCAAAAAATCAGTGATCATCAACAAAAATCAGCGTCATCAGCGTTCTATATGATGATAGATTGGTTGAAATTGATTAAACAATCTTAATTCTGCCAGCTTGAAACAAGAAACAACAGAAACAACAGAAACAAGAAACAGTAAATTTTGCATCAAATTCTCTCCTATATAAAATTCCTTTTAAAATCAAGCAACCAACACGGTGTCCACTCCCCGTTTGTTTATGATTTGGTAACGAAGTGTTTTTATGACAAAACAAATTACTCTGAATATGAAGCGCTGAAAACTTATCGTTCAGAGTTACTTCAAAATTCAGAAATGATCACGATTACCGATTTTGGCTCTGGGTCAAAAGTTTTCAACTCCGATAAGCGCGCCATCAACGCCATTGCAAAAACATCGGGAACTTCCTTAAAAAACACCAAACTGCTATTTAGAATAATTCGGTATTTTCAACCGGCGTCCATTTTAGAATTGGGAACCAATCTTGGTATTGGCACCTATGCGTTGGCTTTGGGAAACCCTAAAGCAAGCATCTCAACTATTGAAGGATGTTCACAAATATTAAAAGTTGCCCAACAACAATTCTCGAATAAAAGAGTTTCGAACATTAAAGCCATTCAAGGCGATTTTAAAGAAGAACTTCTAGGATTAACACTACACAAATGGGATCTTATTTTTTTTGATGGACACCATTCCAAAGAAGCGACATTAACCTATTTTAAAATGTTATTTCCGACCGCACATAATGATTCTGTCTTTATTTTTGATGATATTTATTGGTCTAAAAGCATGACGGAAGCATGGGAAATCATTAAAGCACATCCGCAAGTAACCGTTACAGTGGACATTTTTAATTGGGGCATTGTTTTCTTTAGAAAAGAACAGGCGAAAGAACATTTTAAAATTAGAGTGTAACATCTTTAGACTTTGAACGTCCTATACCTCGTAAATCTATTAACTCAGAAAGTTCCGAGATTAAAGTTCCAAGTTTGAAATTTGGAATTTGTAACTTCGCTTACCCGTCCGTAGCTTTTGCGAAGGCGGGAACCTTAAACCTAAAACCACCACATGGACAACGTCATTCACATTAGAAATATCGTCAGAAACTTTCAGTTAGGCTCAGAAACCGTTTATGTTTTAAAAGGCATTGATCTGGATATTGAACGTGGCGATTATGTGGCTATTATGGGACCTTCGGGTTCTGGAAAATCAACGCTGATGAATCTTTTGGGCTGTTTGGACACGCCTACCTCAGGTCAATATATTCTGAACAATAAAGATGTCAGCAAATTGAGCGATGACGAGTTGGCCGAAATCAGAAATAAGGAAATCGGTTTCGTATTTCAGACGTTTAACTTATTGCCAAGAACCACAGCATTAGACAATGTGGCCTTACCCATGATTTATGCAGGCGCATCAAAAGCTGATCGAAACGCTCGCGCCACACAAGTATTGACTGATGTCGGCCTAGCGGATCGTATTCACCACAAACCGAATGAACTTTCGGGCGGTCAACGTCAACGTGTAGCAGTAGGTCGCGCTTTGGTCAATAAACCTTCCATTATTTTAGCCGATGAGCCTACAGGGAATTTAGATTCTAAAACCTCATTGGAAATCCTCCAATTATTTGACGACATCCATAATGCAGGAAACACTGTTATTGTGGTTACCCACGAAGAAGATGTTGCAAAAAGAGCTGCGCGTGTCATCCGCTTACGAGACGGCATGATTGAGAGTGATGAGCGGAATTAGGGGCTAGTTGGCAGTCTTCAGTCGGCAGTTGGCAGTCTTCCCGCCTTCGCTAAAGCTACGGACGGCAGTCTCAGTCACAGTCTCACTCGCAATGTTAAGAAATAAGTTTATTATTTTTATCTGGGTATGTGTAGATGCACTATCGCAAATGTATTCCTTTATATCTGTTCTATAGATTGAATTGTTGGTAAAAAACAATGGCTGAGATATCATTTATGGAAAATACAAGAATGAGAGAATGGTCAAATATGGATAATGTAGGCTGCGGATATGTAGATGCTAATGACCAATTTGTAATTAAACACATTTATATCGTTATTTTTTGTTTACTTCTTTAAATTATTTTATATTTAAGAACCTACGCATGTATTTATTTTGAATATGAATATGCTATGATAGAAGTTATTGTTAATGCGACGACTACTGAAGGTGGGTTAGCGCAAATGCAAAATTATTTTGGAGGAAATATCACTGAGCGGTGGGGAGAATTCACCTTGACATTCGATAATGATCTCGTAAAAGGTTCCATAAAATGCATCTCATTCGATTGGGGCGTTAGTCTCATGGAATTTGACGCTATTTTTTTTGAGGATATTTTGTTTGTATATGGCAATGAAAACACAAATCCTTTACACTTTTCATATTGCTCTCAAGGCAGTTATCAGCATCGTTTTGGTAATGAAAGCGCTTTTCATACTACCGAACAATACCATTCTTCAATCATCGTTTCTAAAAAAAACTTGGAGTTGCATGCGCTTTTCACAAAAGGTATTCATGTCATTATTAATGATATACGGATTATAAGAACGGAGTTTATAAAAAGACGAAACAACCAATTATCTGAACTCAACGAAAACCTTTATAGGGTTTTTATGGACGATAAAGACCATTCAGAATTTGCCTATTACAGTCCAATCCATTTAAGGATGGAAGATTATGTTAAAACACTTCGTGATCTTAAAACTGAAGGGATGACTCGTGTGCTACAAATCGAAGGCGAAGTTTACCATTTGCTGGCCATGCATATAGCGCGACATGATAGATATCAAAACAATGATACCGTGCCGAGTTCACTTTTAAAAGAGGAGTTGAAAATCATTAGAAATCAAGCCAATAAAATATTAGAAGATCCGTCATTAAATTATAATCTGGATCAAATTTCGAAAGAGGCTGCGCTTTCTCAAGCTAAATTGCAGGAAGGATTTAAATTCTTGTACGCTCGGACGGTTACTGAATATATAAGACATATACGTTTGGAAGCTGCACGGGACCTGATGAACACAACAGATTTGAACATTTCACAAATTGTATATACCATTGGTTTTACAAGCCGAAGTTATTTCTCTAAAATATTCAAGGAAAAATACGAGATGACTCCACATGAATTTAAAAAGAAGGTGGTTTACATCAATGGCTCTGACGAATATGATGCTATCGCCTAAAAAACTTTTTCATTAGGAGAATAACGCCATATTTTCCAGCTAATTTTACAGCCGTATTGACCCAATTAAGAGGTTTCATATCTTCCTTAAAATCATGCTTGATTCCTTTAATTTCTTCCCAGGCAATCTGCTGTTCAAGTTTCAATCGGCTCAACTCATAGTCGATTTCGTCAAAAGATTTGTAGATTTTCATGGACTAAGATTTAAAGAATTTAATTTGGATTTTTTCAATTATTTTAGCATCCACAACATATCTCACTTTATAAATAATAAGACCTATTATCATGAATACGCCTCCCATAATGAGATAGCCTAAAGCCACATTCTGCAAGGCATCACCTATTGCTATAGCTGCAGAAACGGACAATAAAATTAAACCTATAAATAATACGGCTCCAATAATTAGCGCTTTACCAATCATACTGATGGTATAGGTCAATTGTTGAAATATTTTTAGTTTAAAATATTCGAAAGATTTATCTATGTATCTTTCACCAATATCCGTTGCTTTATTGGACGTATTATTTATAGATTCAAAAATGCTCATATCTTAAATTTATGATTTTTGGAATTTTTTATTTTTTTCTCTCAAAGCCTCCAATTTGGCTTCTAATGTTTTAATGACATCTTCTGTTTTATGGCTCGCATCAGACACAATGGATTCTACTTTTTCATCAAGCGTTTGTGCTTTATGAGTTACCGAATCTACAATATTATCTCTTAAATGTGATGCTTTACTAGCAATAGTATCTCTTGCTGACATAGCGCCTTCTGCAATTCTATCTCTTGCTGCCAATGCCTCGTCTGAAATTCTTTGTCTCGTGTTAACACCTTTATCAGGCGCAAATAAAATTCCTAATGTTGCGCCAATTGCTGTACCAGCTAAAATTCCGATCAGTGTGTTAGTACTACTATTATTTCCCATAATATTATTTATTTTTAAATTATTAATATTGATTTGATTTCTTAATTAATTTCAAAATTATAACAGAATCGCTGTTGGCATTAGCTCAAAAAGAAAAAATTTTGACTATTACACGATTGTACTTGCAGTCTCTATTTATTTAGTATAATTTCGAAAATCACTTTGTTACAAGCTACCAACTTACAGCATGATAACCAAAATGTTAAAGTTATTTTACAACTAATTTAACATAAAATGATACTACCATGAGCAATTCAATTAAAACTGTTAATCCTTTTAACAATCAATCCTTAAAAGAATACCAACTTCACAGCTCTGAAGATTTACATCATATTTTAGAAACATCCGACAAGACATTTCACCAATGGAAGATTACGCCCATTAAGGAGCGCTGTAGTCTCTTAATGAACCTTGCGCAAATTATAGAAGATGACAAGGACGATCTGGCAATACTGATGACTTTAGAAATGGGAAAACCCATTAACCAAAGTATTTCTGAGATTGAAAAATGCCTGACCTTATGTGATTTTTATGCGACAAATGCTGATGATTTTTTAGCAGATGAACTCATTGAAACTGATGCTTCAGAAAGTTTTATAAGCTATGATCCGTTAGGCACTATTTTAGCGATTATGCCTTGGAACTTTCCTTTCTGGCAAGTACTTCGATTTGCCATCCCAACAGTAACGGCAGGAAACACAACAATCTTAAAACACGCCGCCAATGTTACTGGTTGCGCCTTGGCCATTGAGAAACTTTTCGAAAAGGCAGGCTATCCAAAGGGTTGCTTCACGACCATACTTGCCAATCATGAGGCCGTTGAAAAAATTATCGCAAATGACATCATAAAAGCAGTGACCTTAACGGGAAGTGAAGAAGCTGGTCGGAATATTGCCGCAACCGCTGGTAAAAATTTAAAGAAAACCGTTCTTGAACTGGGCGGCAGCAACGCTTGCATTGTTCTTGATGACGCTAACTTGGACAAGTACATGGACACCATGGTCAACGCTAGAATGCAAAATACGGGACAAAGTTGTATTGCGGCTAAGCGTTTTATTGTCACTGAGAATATCTATGATACTTTCTTAAAGCTATTTAAAGAGAAAGTCGCTGCACTAAAATTTGGCGACCCCATGGACAAGCAAACGACCATTGGTACTTTGGCGAGAGCCGACTTAGCAAAGACTTTAAAAAAGCAAATCGACGATTCCGTCAAATTAGGAGCCACCGTGGACATAGGAAACAATCAAAAAGACGCCTACTTTGAACCGACCATTTTAACGGATATCACTCCCGAAATGCCCGTATTTAAAGAAGAAACCTTTGGTCCTGTTGCCGCTATAATCAAGGTTAAAAATACGGAAGAAGCTTTTAAAATGGCAACTGACACAAAATATGGCTTAGGCACCATGGTATTCACGCAATCTATTGAAACGGCAGAAAATTTTATTGACACTATTGAGGACGGCGCTTATTTTATAAACGAAATGGTCAAATCGGACGCACGATTGCCGTTCGGTGGCACAAAGGCTTCTGGCTATGGTCGGGAACTTTCAAAAGAAGGCATCCATGAATTTGTAAATAAAAAAACGGTTTTTATCAACCACTAAAAAGACACCGTTATAAAATCCCTGGTTTTGTTGATTGCTATAGTACTGATTATTTTGAATGGTTTTAAGCGACGATTCAATTACCTCTGAAATTGTCTAGTAGCTGATCTTCGACAAGAGACAACTAGTCGTCTAAAGCGATACAAAGCAACAATAAAAGATGTGTTTAGAAATGTCATAAAAGTGTCAAACACATCTTTGATTAAGAAAAATCGTCTGACTTTTGTAAATTAGAAATCCATTGGCCTTAATAATCAAAACTTAAGCTCATGAAACTTTTAGTCCTTATTGTAATTACTATCGTATTTATTGCTTGTAATGAGCACAAAAATTCAATTCACAATTCAAGTGCTGACAAGAAAGACAAGTCATTAAAACTTAATGGCGTTTGGGAACTGGTGAGCTATTACCACTATGTAAATAACAAGATTGCTGACTCATTTAAAACCTACCATGGTTTTAGACAAGTCAAAATGTATACGGACACTAAAGTTATGTGGAACAAAAGTGTTCCCTCCGATTCTATCGAATGGTTCGGCTATGGAAACTACAGCCTAGATGACGGAAACGTTGAACTTACCGAAACTTTAGAATATGGTTCAGAAATGATGCGTCGCATTATCCAAGAGAAAAAAGAATTCAAATATGAGATCTCATTGGGAAGAAACAAGTTTAGTCAAATTGAAGTTGATAATAAAGGCAATCGTCTTTATTCAGAAAACTACAGACGTATTGAATAAGCAGACTACTTAAAATGGTCATAAATACTTTAAACTTAAAATGGTCATAAATACCTTAAACGCAAAGGACGCAAAGTTCCGCGCAAGGAGCGCGATGAAATTGCCAGAGCGTTTGTAGCTTCAGCGGAGTCGGGAATTTGAAAACGAAATTGAAAATGACTTCCAATTAGTAAGGAGGAATCTTTGTGTTCGCTGAATTTAAGATTAGCAAATCATATATTGTGAAACATTAATGCCCGATAAATGATTAATCCACTTGGCTTTAATTTTCATTTATTTGATTATCAATCTTTTACGCTATGATTTTTATGTTTTATCAAAAACAGGCCACCAATTAAAGGATTATTGTTCTTGCTCTGCTTTATCAATAATCCAGTCTTTTTCTGGGTTTTCTAGAAATTTCATCAAATTGATGTAATTGAAAAGATGGATTTTACAGAAGCTGACCAAATTTGAAAATGCCCAATTGCGCTTCAGTTTCTTCTCTATCACAGCAAGCCAAAGATTGACCATCAAAACACAATAAATCTGTATCTTGATTGCATTTTTATTGTCCACCTAGAAATATTTCAATGGAAAGTTCTGTTTTAAAAATCTTCACCTGCTTTTTCATGACATCTTTGATTTGGCTGTCCGATAAAAAATCGCTTTATTGTTTTAATAATTGATGATAAAATATTTTCAAAAACCAAAACATCCTTTTTCTTGTTGGCATCAGATAAGGTACTTCTTTTAGGGATATGGTTTAACTGAAAACCATTCATTTTTACCGATAGACCCAGAATTGAACCAGATATATCTCGAAGTGATGTACACTTTTAAAATGAACAAAAAAGCATACTTATCGAATGGTCTTTTGTGGTAAACCGTTTGGTGTAACGGGCTGAATCACATTTTTCGACCTCTTTTCTTACCAAAGAATCGTCTATTAAAGAAATGAGCTGTCCGAAAACAGACTTACTAGAAAAATAATTACTTTTACCCATCGTATTATGAATTTTGCAATGCTAATTCACGATATTATTCAAGGAGCCATTTATAATGGCTCCATTTTTAACGGACAACAATGAAACAAATTAAAAAAGAGATGAAACATATTGTTATCCTTACTGGCGCTGGAATGAGTGCTGAAAGTGGATTAAAAACGTTTAGAGATTCGGACGGATTATGGGAAGGCCATGATGTGATGAAAGTCGCAACACCAGAAGGCTTTAAAGACAATCCTGAACTTGTTTTAGACTTTTATAATCAGCGTAGACGACAATTGCTGACTGTCAAACCTAATGCCGCACATTTTGACTTGGCTTCATTTGAAAAAGATTATAAGGTTTCTATCATCACGCAAAATGTTGACGACTTGCATGAACGTGCAGGAAGCTCCAACGTTATCCATTTGCATGGCGAATTGCTAAAAGCCAGAAATGTTATTGATGAGCTGAGTTATTTTGATCACCAGGAAGACATCAAATTAGGCGACACTTGTCCACAAGGACACCAACTAAGACCTCATATTGTATGGTTTGGAGAAGCCGTACCTATGATTGAAAAAGCAATGGAAGTTTGTGCCACTGCTGATGTTTTGATCATTATTGGCACCTCGATGCAAGTATATCCTGCAGCGGGATTAATGCATTATGTACCTGAAGGCACGCCTACTTATTTTATAGATCCTAATCCTGCTATGGAAAGTCGTGGCAATTTGACGGTCATTGCTGAAACGGCAACACTTGGCGTTAAGAAGGTTATTGGAATTCTGGAAGGGAGGTGATACTTCGACAAGCTCAGTAACCAAGTTGAAATTGAAAATGAAAATACCTGCCCGTCAGCCTATCTTCTTATTCACTAATATCACTTTGCGACCTTAGCGAAAAAACCTAGCGCTCCTTGCGTTTAAAAAACAACTATTAACCGCAAGGGACGCAAAGTACTGCGCAAGGGACGCAAAATAAATGCTCTTTTTTATCAAATTTAAGTTAATAAATTGTTTTTTGTCATAAAAAATAAAAGAGGTTTATAGGCAATAAGGCTCCATGAAATTCTGTGTATGATAAAATGTTTAAACAATAAGAGACGCCCGAAACCCTCTAACCGCATAATACGATTGCGCCCCATTATGATATACAAACACGTGGTCATATCTAAAATCTCCAAAAATAGCACCTCCTAGTTTTCTAATCTCCGAAGGTGTTTTTAACCAACTCGATGTTTTTGAATCAAATGTGCCCAGTTTATGTAAAGCGCGATAATCATCTTCGGTTAAAAGTTCGACTCCCATTTCATTCGCCATATCAATAGCGGTATGTTTTGGTGGATGTTCTTTTCTGGATTCCAGGCCTTCACGGTCATAACAGATACTTCTCCGACCTTTCGGGCTCTCTTCTGAGCAATCATAAAAAATAATTTCTCCCGTTTTACTATCATGATCTACAACATCAGGTTCGCCACCAGTGCGTTCCATTTCATTGAGCGACCATAATTTTGCAGGGAATTCTTTAAGACGTGCTTCCACATCAGACCATTTCAAATCCTGATGTCGATTTTGATTGGTCTCAAAACGCGTCTTTATAATTCGGATAAGGGTTTCGGATTGTTCTTGGGTTAAGAGATGTTGAATTGTCATAATTGTATCTTTTGGAGATGTAACATTTTGCAATAACCAAGTTAAAATATTTTCACAAAATCATGACCTTCAATACTAGATCTTCATTACTATACAGTAAAAAAAACAATACGCCGTTATAAATCATAAGTTTGGAATTAGAACAAAATTATGAATAATTAATAGAACGCTGATGAGGCTGATTTTATGGATTTACACTGATTATCTCGGTACTTCCTTCGGGATTTACCTTAAAATTAGGAAACTCTCAAACAGAAAGTTAACTTATAGATTCTCAGGTATTTTAAAAAAAAGCAATCTAAATAATAGTTGGTTATAAAAGAATTAAACGGCTTTGAACATCAATATCCTAAACTATAGGCGTTCTCGGATCACGTCTAAAAACATCAATCAAATTAAATAGAAGCACACAAAATACGACCCAAATAAAACCGGCAATATAACCACCAGCAATATCCGAAGGAAAGTGAACGCCCAGATAAATTCGACTTAGACCGATGCTCAAAATAAGAAGTCCCAAAAGTAGAATGACGCCAATCTTCAAAAATATGTTGATCTTAAATCTATAAAACAGATATATCAAAAACCCATAAAACGCCATGGCACTCATTGCATGTCCGCTAGGATAACTTAATGTTTCTACCGATACCATATGCTCAATCCCAGGTCTTGCCCGATCTATAAAACGCTTAAGCATCAAATTTGACACCGCCGAAAGAATCAAAACAAGAACAATTTGAATGATATATTTCCAATTCTTAAACACGAAGATGGACATTAAAGTAAAAGCGATTAAAACGGCGGCATAACCATAAATGTCGCCGACATGAGTGACAAAAATAAAATATTTGGTAAGTGCTGGGTTGCGATGTGAAATGACATAGGCTGCGATTTGTTGGTCATAATCGGCCAGCAAATCTGTTTTTAAACTTTCTGTAAGCTCTACAAATAAATTGATGCCGCCAACAACGAAAATAAGCGCAATAATAAGGGTAATGACATACGGAAGTGTCACATCATATTGATGCAGTTTTTCTCTTAAAAAAGCTCTTAACTTATCGATTAAGAGTTTGATGGTTTTTCTCATAAGGTATTGTTACTCAAAATTATCTTCCAGAATTTAGTAAAAAATCATAAAACTAAGTCACAAATCGAAGATAAAAGAAACCAATCAACAATAACCCTATTTCCTTAAATCAATCTCCTTTAAATTTTCTATCCTATTTCTAACTAAGAAATCGTCAATAGTTTCAAAATGCTCAATGACCCGTTGGTCTTTAAATTCGAATACTTTTTCGGATAGGCCTTGTAGAAAGTCACGATCGTGCGAAACCAAGATCAAAGTACCGTCAAAATCCAAAAGTGCTTCTTTTAAAACGTCTTTTGATTTTAGATCCAAGTGATTCGTTGGCTCATCCAAAATTAATAAATTAACAGGTTCCAATAGTAATTTTACCATGGCCAATCGTGTTTTTTCTCCACCCGAAAGCACACTGACTTTTTTATCAATATCATCGCCCTTAAACATAAAACGTCCAAGGATATTCTTGACTTGAGTCCTTACATCGCCTTCGGCAACCTCATCAACGGTTTGAAAAATGGTCAGACTTTCATCGAGCAGCGAGGCTTGGTTTTGAGCAAAATAGCCAACCTTCACATTATGTCCCAAATGGCAACTGCCTTCTACCTCAATTTCCCCCATAATGGCTTTGATCATCGTCGATTTCCCTTCGCCATTTCGTCCTACAAAAGAAACCTTCTCCCCTCTTGAAATAGACATATTCGCATTTTTGAACACCACATGATCGTCGTAAGATTTTGATAAATCCTTTACGGTTACAGGATAATCTCCTGAACGTTGCGAAGGTGGAAAACGTAATTTCAAAGCCGAAGTATCGATATCATCCACCTCGATAATTTCGAGTTTTTCAAGCATCTTCTCTCGTGAATTGACTTGATTGGTCTTGGAATAGGTGCCTTTAAAACGCTCAATAAAAGCCATATTATCAGCAATAAAGCGTTGTTGCTCTTGGTAAGCCTTGATTTGGTGTGAACGTCGATCTTCTCGCAATTGCAAATAATGAGAATAATTGGCTTTATAGTCGTAAATCCGCCCCATTGTCACTTCAATCGTTCTATTGGTAATATTGTCGATAAATGCCTTATCGTGGGAAATAACCATCACGGCGTTCGCTTTGTTGAGCAAGAAATCTTCCAGCCAAATGACCGATTCAATATCAATATGGTTCGTGGGCTCATCCAGAAGAATCAAATCTGGTTTTTGCAATAAGATTTTCGCCAATTCGATCCGCATACGAAATCCACCACTGAACTCGCTGGTCAATCTTGTAAAATCCTCACGTTTAAAGCCCAATCCACCTAATGCTTTTTCAACCTCAGCATCATAATTGACATCCTCTAAAGCATAATACTTTTCGCCCAAATCAGATACTTTCTGAATGATTTGCATGTATTCATCAGAATCGTAATCCGTTCTGGTTTCCAGAGCTTTATTCAACGCATCCATTTCATTGCGCATGGCATACACATGAGCAAAAGCTTTAGAGGCTTCCTCAAAAACGGTACAGTTATCTTCAGTCAATAAATGTTGTGGCAAATAGGCAATGACAGCATCCTTTGGAAAACGCACATGGCCTTTAGTTGGCTTTTGTTCGCCCGCAATAATTTTCATCATTGTCGATTTTCCCGCACCATTTTTACCCATTAGGGCTATTTTATCATTTTCATTTATGGTAAACGATACCTCACTAAACAAGGCCGTTCCACCAAACTCTACAGCTAAATTATCGACTGAAATCATAGTTTTATTTTAGAGTTGCAAAACTATAATATATTTTGATATGCGATCAATTTAAAATTTCAAATAAAAAATCAGTCGACAGTCTTCAGTTGGCAGTCAGCAGTCTTCAGTTGGTAGTTAGTAGTTGGTAGTCAGCTACAATAAAAAATACATTTAATCCCAATTATTTAAACAACTCACTAATACCTCATGCCTAATGCCTCATCCCCACCAACCACATACTTATGCCAAACCCTCCCAAATTGCAACCTCCTATTTTATTATATCCCATTCGATAGAAAAGATACTCCTATCAATATCTTCAGTTTAATTCCGTAAAATCCTTAGTATCTTTATAGTAACCATGAAAGCACTTACCCAACGCTATATTGAAACACGCCAACGCACAGAAACCCTGTGCAAACCTTTACAAATTGAGGATTACACACCGCAATCTGCCATATTCTCAAGTCCTCCAAAATGGCATATCGCCCATGTAACCTGGTTTTTTGAAGAGATGATTCTCAAAAATAATGTTCTCGGTTATAAGGTTTTTGATGACGATTTCGGATTCCTTTTCAACAGTTATTACAACAGTATTGGCGAACGTATTGAACGGCAAAATAGAGGTCTATTGACACGGCCTAAAGTTGAAAAAATTTACGAGTTTAGAGCTTACGTGGATCAAGCGATGATAAATCTACTGGAGTCAACCACTGATGAAAACATCATAACTTTGGGTGTTTTGGGAATCAACCACGAACAACAGCATCAGGAGTTGTTAATTACAGATATTAAGTACACCCTATCTTTAAATCCGCTATGTCCAAAACTATTTGAAAACAATCATGTCCATCATTTTAATAAATCTACCGATTGGTTAAAAATTCCTGAAGGTATTTATAGCATTGGTCATACTACAGACGATTTTTGTTTTGATAATGAATTGGGCGCACATCGTGTGTTTGTGGAATCTTTTGAAATTTGCAGTGGACTTGTGACTTACGGGGATTTTATGGCATTTATAATTGATGATGGTTATAAAAAACCTGAGTTCTGGTTAGATGAAGGGTGGTTTTGGGTCAATACCAATCGCCTAGAACATCCATTATATTGGACGCATGTCGATAATCAATGGCAGCAATACACCTTATCTGGCCTGGAACCAATTGACAAAAATGCTATTTTAACCCATATTTCATTTTATGAGGCCTCGGCATTTGCGCAGTGGAAAGGTTATCGTTTGCCTACGGAATTTGAATGGGAAGTGGCTTCAAATCAACTCAACTGGGGCACACATTGGGAATTAACGAATAGTGCTTACCTTCCCTATCCCAAATTTAAAACCGCCAAAGGTGCCGTTGGCGAATACAATGGTAAATTTATGATCAATCAGATGGTTTTGCGAGGAGCCTCCAGTATTACGGCGCCAAATCACAGCCGAAATACGTATCGGAATTTTTACCATCCGCAAATGCAATGGCAGTTTTCAGGAATCAGACTTGCTAAATAAACTACCTCGGTGCAGAGCACTTGATGTAATAAATTTAAAAAAAATAGAAATTCAAAATTCCAAAAAAACAGCTAAACAATGAACAGGAATTTTCAAAAAGACATCGATCTTGGTTTAAGTGCCACCAACAAAACTTTACCCTCCAAGTATTTTTATGATGAAATCGGCGATGCGCTGTTTGTAGAAATTATGAACATGCCAGAGTACTATCTTACGAATGCAGAACTTGAGATATTTAAAAATCAAACGCAGGAACTTATCAATGCTTTACAACTGCATAAAACACCATTTTTTAAACTGGTGGAATTGGGCGCTGGCGATGGCACAAAAACGAAACAACTTTTAAAAGCACTGGATCATCAGGATTATAATTTTAGATATGTACCGATTGATATTTCAGAAAACGCCCTGAAACATTTAAAAGTTTCGATTAACCAAGAATTACCAACGGTAAAAATCAATCCCAAACAAGGCGATTACTTTAATGTTTTAGCCGATTTAAAAGCCTCCGAATATTCGATTATTGTATTGTTTTTAGGTTCAAACATCGGCAATCTTTCCGATGAAAAGGCGAAGGAGTTGATTAGTAAATTAAATGATAATCTTAAAACAGGCGATAAAATAGTGCTTGGCGTGGACTTGATAAAACCAAAATCCATTGTGCTTCCTGCATACAATGACGCACAAGGAATTACGAAACGCTTCAATCTAAACTTATTAACACGTATCAACAACGAGTTGGAGGCTGATTTTGAGACCGACACTTTTGAACACAAACCAGAATACGACGAAGAAGAAGGTATAGCCAGAAGTTTTTTGGTAAGCAAAAAAGACCAAATTATTACCATCAAAAGTTTAGATAAAACCTTTAGATTCAAAAAAGGCGAAAAAATACACATGGAAACCAGCAGAAAATATAATGACCAGATTTTGAATGGGATTTTAGCACATTCTTCTCTAAAAATCATGGACCGATTAACCGATTCTCAAAATCTTTTTGCCGATTATATTTTGGAGAAATGCTGATGAATAAAACTTTTGAATAGCATCAACCTTATTTATTCTTCTCTTCTATCCATTTGCCCATATATTTAGTAGACTGAAAATGATGATGTTGTAACATTTGCCCCGTAAAGTTCTGGTGTCGGTGTTTTTGCAGATGTTCTATAATTTCATTTATTTTAGAAAATAATCGGTCGTGAAAAAAAGTCTTATCAAAACGTTCATTTAGAACTTTAAAACCATTGTTTTGTTTTTCTTTCCAAAGCGATTCGTTTTGATAAAGTAAAATCGCTTTTTCAGCAAATTCTTCTGAAGTATCTTCAATAAAACCGTTAGGCTCTAAACTGCCAAACATTCCTTCAGCAGCGATAGCAGTCATTACACAAGGCGTTCCGTTTTGCATGGCATCAACGAGCTTGCCCTTTAATCCAGCGCCAAAACGCAAAGGCGCTAAACATACTTTTGCGGTCGCCATCACAGCCTGCACATCTTCTGCAAAACCTTTAATCAAAAATCCGCTGCCTTCATGATGCAACTGATTCACTTTCTGAGAAGCGTAAGCCCCATAAATATACAATTGAGCTTTTGGAAGTTGTTGTCTTATCAAGGGCCAAATGCTTTCCTTTAAATATAAAGCAGCATCATAATTAGGTTCATGCAGAAAATTGCCAATTGTAATAAAATGGTCGCGCTGGTCAAACGATGGTAAGTTTTGAATCGTCCTTTCAGAAATTGGATCACATTGAAATGGCAAATAGAACAATAAATCCTCAGGCACCTTAAAGTCCTTCTTCAATAAATCCATTTCCACTTCAGAAATGATCAAACTCACATCACACCGATATATGCTTGCCACTTCGCGTTTTGCGACGTCATTGAATAGATAAGCATCGCTAAAATCATTTCCATCTTTAAAAGCTTGATGTCTTCCCTTTCTTAAGCTATGCAAATCTTCTGTATCTAAGAGCCTTAAAGCCTTCGGGCAATGTTCAGCAACACGCCATCCAAATTGCTCTTCCGTCATAAACCGATCAAAAAGCACCACATTTGGACCAAAACTCTTGACAAAATGATCAAAACTAGAATGGTTCATCTCAATATTTGCCTGAACGATGTCAATTTCAGATAAGTCGAAAGCATTATCACTTTTGGCACAAGCACTTGCAAAAATGATTTCGTAATCTTCCTTTTGAAAGGCTGCAATAAGCTGCATCATTCGAGCGCCTGCTGCGGAACTTCTAGGTTCTGGCCATACATGACCGATGATTAATAGTTTGTTATTTGACACGAATGGTATTTTTTGACGGATGACCGAGGACTGAAGACTGAAGACTGAAGACTGAAACCTACTCCGGTTTTGGCGCCAAACTATATTTCAATCTTACTTTCTTACCCCAATCCACAACAGCCGCAATCTGGGCATCGCTTAATTTTGCTTCTGAATGCGCAAAGGTATAAGATTTTAAAGGCATTTCCTTCTTTTCAACCATTTCGATAAGTTCTTTGAATTTTTTATCTTTCTTCTTTATTGAGTAACCATTCCATGCGGAAATGTTAAACTCTTTTTTTCCATCGGCCACATGAGATGCCATCCAATAATTGACTGGGGTAATTTTGGCATACCATGGATAACGCGTCACATTACTGTGGCAATCAAAACAGGTTTCTTTAAGTAAATAAACCACATCTTCCGGTGGATTAGTATCCTTGAAAAAAGGTTCAAAGGATAGCATATCAGCTTCATTTCTTTGAGGGCCAAAAAATTGGGCCACAACTATAATAATG
Organism: Gelidibacter sp.; assembly: GCF_053579655.1. Classification (NCBI taxonomy): domain Bacteria; kingdom Pseudomonadati; phylum Bacteroidota; class Flavobacteriia; order Flavobacteriales; family Flavobacteriaceae; genus Gelidibacter; species Gelidibacter sp. The sequence goes on from NZ_JBMDWE010000015.1 coordinate 16,206, forward strand.
GCAAATACCACAAGTAACTTTTTTAAAATTTTCATTTTAGCTAGATTCATACCTAAAAGTATGAAAAAACGGGAGAATATTTGACCCTTTAGTTCTGAATTAAATGGTGCGAGCATTTCGCTTTTACAACAAATAAGTCATCCTAACTCAGTTTAAATCGACGCTATGATTTTTGCATATTATTTCTATCGAAGCAACACAAGGGTGAAACAAAAAAATGGAATTTGGCCTTTAGCCGATTGCAGATGATTCAACTTCATTTTCAATTTCCCGTCTTCGCAAAAGCTACCCACCTCCGCTAAAGCTACGGACGAGCAGGCGGACGGTCAGGCAAGTTCAACTTTGATTTAAATTTCAATTTGAATTTCAAGTTCCTAACTTCTAACTTTCTTTCTTATCTTTGCAACTTCTTTTAACACAACAAAACAACGCAATAAATGTCATTAACATCATTAAATGCCATATCCCCAATTGATGGGAGATATAGAAGTAAGGTCAGCGCTTTAGCAGATTATTTTTCAGAAGAAGCACTGATCAAATACCGAGTTCAGGTAGAAATCGATTATTTCATTGCTCTATGCGAAATTCCATTGCCGCAACTCAAAGATTTTGACACTTCTAAATTTGATGATTTAAGAGCCATTTACACAAAGTTTTCAACCGATGATGCGCTTGCCATAAAAGACATTGAAAAAGTAACCAACCACGACGTCAAAGCTGTTGAATATTTTATTAAAGCTAAATTTGACAAGCTCAATCTTCAGCCATATAAAGAGTTTATCCATTTTGGATTGACTTCACAAGACATTAATAACACGGCCATCCCCTTAAGCATTAAGGAAGCCATGAACGATGTTTATGTTCCTGAATATATAAATGTAGTCAACAAACTAAAAGAGCTGTCTAAAGCCTGGGCAAACATACCAATGTTAGCACGTACACATGGACAACCAGCATCTCCAACACGCTTAGGAAAAGAAATTGAGGTTTTTGCAGTGCGTTTGGAAGAGCAGTTTAATTTGCTGAATGCTATCCCGAGCGCGGCAAAATTTGGCGGTGCTACTGGAAATTTCAACGCTCATAAAGTCGCATATCCGTCTATTGATTGGAAAGCTTTCGGAACGAAGTTCGTCCAAGGAACATTAGGCTTGCAGCATTCATTTCCTACAACGCAAATTGAGCATTATGACCACATGGCGGCGTTATTTGACAACCTCAAACGCATCAACACCATCCTGATAGATTTAAACAGAGATATTTGGACGTATGTGTCCATGGATTATTTCAAACAAAAAATTAAAGAAGGAGAAGTTGGCAGTAGCGCAATGCCACATAAAGTCAACCCGATCGATTTTGAAAACAGTGAAGGTAATTTAGGAATCGCCAATGCGATTTTCGAACATTTATCTGCGAAATTGCCTATCTCCCGTTTGCAGCGTGATTTAACGGACAGCACGGTATTAAGAAATGTAGGTGTGCCTTTTGGACATACACTTATTGGCTTTAAAAGCACCTTGCAAGGTTTAGATAAATTGGTATTGAATGAACCTAAATTTCAAGAAGATCTTGAAAATAACTGGGCCGTTGTTGCGGAAGCTATTCAAACCATCTTGCGTAGAGAAGCCTATCCAAATGCGTATGAAGCCTTAAAAGGCTTAACCCGTACAAATACCAAAATTGATCAAAAATCGATTTCAGATTTCATTAATACCTTAGAAGTTTCAAACGAAATTAAAGAAGAACTTAAACAAATTACACCTAGTAATTATACCGGGATTTAAAAGATGCCCTCAATTAACTTCATTGCACGTGCACTTACAGGAATCATTGCCTTCGGTTTTTTAATTGCCGGTATTTTTGATGTGCTCGATTATTTTATAGTGAAGTTTTTGCTCTTTGGAATTTTTATTGCTATTGTAATTTATATAGGTATCATCTTATATAAAAACGAAACTCACCACAAAGCGTAACGCTTATTTGGTGAGTTTCATTATTTTAAATCAATAATGTCTGAGAAAAGAATCAAGACACTTCGACAAGCTCAGTGGGCGTCGCTTCGCTTTTAGAATCAAGAACAAAGACGCAAATCGTAAAACATTGAAAATATGGGCTCTAAAATTTGGAAAATGAAATCGACTTCAATCGGACAACAATGATCTTAAATACAAGGTTATTCGATTTTTAATTATTTAATAAATTCGATTGAACGACTTAGATTACAAGTTCACGGCAATAATTTCTCCATCACATCTAAAATTCTACAAAAGGCAATAACTTCCTCTGCATAAACAATTAATATCAAGATTTCTATTTGAAAAACTCGGTAAATTGACTGAGTTGTGAATCGTCAATATTTGCTTTATCCAGTGCTGAAAACAAGGTCATAATTTGATTTGGATTCATATCTTTTCCTAAAACTCTTACCACGGCAAAACCTTTATCATCCGAGTTGCCAAACAGAATGAATTCCTCAACATCATCTTCATCTCCCAAAATTCGGATACTGAACTGTCCAACTTCCGAATCACCACCACGCATCAATTCCTCATACTTTGGATCGTTTAAAATAGTTTTCACTTTAGCCAATTCTGTTTCATAGTCCATTTCCTGACCAGCTTTCACTTTATAGGCCAACATATTTAGCTTTTGAATGGATTTATAAGCATCCTTTTGCTCTTGACTTAATTGTGCGATGTCAAGATTCAACATACTTACGGGAACATCTATCGAAAGAAAATTAGGCTGCTCTTGGTTGTCAACATAATAACGTTGTAAGGATACTCCTTGGTTGCAACTGTGAAGTGTTGCAACCAAAAGAATCATTCCTGCCAGATTTTTGATTAATGAGACCATAATTATTGTTTTTTAGCTTTTCCTGCTTTTTCAAGATGTTGACCACCAGGAACATTCATTTTACTGGTGATTTTTGAAATCTCCCTCAAATCGACATCTCCAATGATGGATACGATAATGGTTTCAACATCTCTCTTTTCACCATTGATTTCAATTTTGGAATCTTTAGTCAGTTCCTTCAAACCATTGATGTACATCAACAATTCCTTAACATGATTTTCATCACGCCCTTCCTTGACATAAAATTTTACCGTTTGGTTACCATCTTTAAATCGCATTAACTCATCCAATTTTGAAGTGCTGATATATTTTTCAGTATCAGATGCCAAACTTGCAGAAATACTTTTATCTCCAGTGCTCAACACTTTGACACTTTCAATTTTTTTGACCATATTCAAAAAGCCTTGCGCTTCCGGATCATCGAGATCCACATCTATCGTCGCAATCATTTTAAACATTTTTTGACCTATAACTCCTGAAGTAACACCCTTCATGGATTCATATTTATCAAAAAAGCTCTGCCCAAAGGACACTATGGGCGCAATCATAATGGCCAATAAAATGATTACCTTTTTACTCGCGCTACTTCTATTGCAGATATATGCGCTAAAATTATTTACATTTTTCATAATTTCTTTATTTAATCAGGTTACTTGTTTTTAATAATTTTGTTTGTTGCCTTGTTAAATTCATTGAGATGGTTCAAGTTTTCAGCACCTTCATTTAATTTAGAAGACACTAAATTTAAAGCCTCCAAATTTTCAGTGCCTTGGTTCAACTTTGAAGACACTAGATTAAACACCTCCATCGTTTGGTTGTAGGCCATCAATTGTTCGTGACTCAAATCGTCCAAAGTAATTTTCTGATTCATTTGATTCACTTGAAAATAGGCTCCCAACATAAGAACCGCTACGGCTGCGACAGAAATCCATCGGTACACTATTGTACGTTTAGGTTGTAATGGAACGTCTTTGGTAAACTGTTCTTGTTTGGTATGCGACACATATTGGAATAACTTTTTGTAAGATTCCAAATGTGCAGGCACATCTTCTTGCTCAAAATAAGCGCGAATTTGTGCTTCTTCCGCCAAAGTTGTTTCAGCGTTATCGTACTTTTCTAAAAGCTGTTCTATATTATTTAATGCCATAACTATGTTTATTAGTTAATTGTTCTCTTATCGTTTTTCTTGCCCTTGATAAGGCAACCCTCACAGCGGTCTCATTCATTTCCAAAACCTTTGCAATTTCCTCAAATTCATATTCTTCAATATCCCGAAGTTGGACGATTATTTTTTGCTGTTCTGGCAACTGCTCCATGATTTTAGAAACCCAGTTGACACTGTCATTGAGCTCAACCTGTTTCTGCAAGGACACATTATTGTCTTGATAATTACTGTGTACAATCTTCAAATTTTGTGCCTGTTTGGATTTTAATCTGTCCAAACATAAATTCTTGGTCATGGTCATTGAAAACGCTTCCACATTTTTATAATCTCCAATTTTATTCTGGTTGCTCCATAATTTCATTAAGATTTCCTGAGTAGCGTCTTCAGCTTCCTCCTTGGATACCAAAAGCCGCTTTGCGAGCCGGAAGACCTTATCTTTAAAAGGCATTACCAGTTTTATAAAATCAGTTTGTGTCATTATGGTTAGTTTATAACAGATGAGTTAAACCTGCTTCTATCCTTACGACGAAACAGTTTCGGTTTTGTTACAATAAATTTTTATTTTACAATAATGTAATTACATTTATAACTTAATAACCGACCAAGTTATTAATCAAAAGAAATAAAACCTATGAGAATTTTAAAAATTGCCCTGTTATCGTGTATTATATTTAGTTTAAACACGAGTTGTTTTAAGGATAAGGACGATGACATTATTATCAACAATAATGTCAATGAAATCAACGATTTTGTATATAAAGCCATGAACGCCGTGTATTTATACAAATCCAAAATTCCAAATTTAGCCAATGATCGTTTTACATCAAATGAAGCCTATGCAAATTATTTAAACAGCTATGCTACTCCCGAAGAGCTATTTGAAAGTTTGATCTATCAAAGAGAAGTGGTCGATCGTTTTAGCATAATTGCAGCCGATGGTATTGCGCTCTTGCAACAGTTAAGTGGCGTGTTTAAAAGTAATGGTCTTGAGTATCTATTATATAGAGAGCCTGGTAGCAACACGAAGGTTTTTGGCGTCATCAAAATCGTCCTTAATAATAGTGTAGCCAGTAATTTGGGCTTGAAACGTGGTCAAATATTCAACGCCGTAAATGGTACACAAATGACCGTTGATAATCATAGTCAACTTTTAAACAGCGATAGCTATACCTTAAATTTTGCAACCTATAATACCAATAACACACCTATAACTTCAGATGACACTATCGTACCAACTTCAGAAAGCGCCAAGCTAACCAAAGAAGTTTACAACGAGAATCCTGTATACCTTACTAAAGTGATTGAAATAAATGGTGTCAAAATCGGCTATTTGGTTTACAATTCATTTACGGCAGATTATAATACCCAACTTAATAATGCTTTTGCAGAATTAAAAGCTGGTGGCGCACAACATTTGGTATTAGACTTGAGATATAATGGAGGTGGATCTGTAAATAGTGCCGTTTTATTGGGAAGTATGATTACTGGTCAATTTAATGGACAGGTGTTTTCAAAATTGATTTATAACGAAGAACTCCAAGAACTCAATAGTGATTACAAATTCACAAATACTCTAAACGGCGGTTCAGCACTAAACAGTTTAAATTTACAAAAGGTATATGTATTGACTACCAATGGATCGGCATCAGCAAGTGAGTTAATCATCAACAGTTTAAAACCATATATAGAGGTCGTTCAAATAGGTCTCAATACTAGGGGGAAAACCCAAGCTTCAATGCCTATTTACGATTCCCCTGACTTTGGACCGAACAATGTTAATCCTGCCCACAGTTATATACTCTTGCCATTAATTGCCAACTCAGTGGATAAAAACGGAGGGCTTGTTCCACCAACAGGATTAACTCCTAATATTGAAATTAGTGAATTTCCTTCAACCCTAGGAACGTTGGGAGATGTCAACGAACCGCTTTTGGCAGCGGCCCTCAATAATATTACTAGTTTTGCCCGTCAGTTGCCGCAGCCGACAGAAATTTTAAAACCTCTTGAGAGTACTGTGGATAGTAAAATTTATGATGGGATGATGATCGTTGAATAAGAAACAGAAATGAATATTATTTGTCTAAGAAAAGGACGTAATCAAAATACTGATTGCGTCTTTTTTTATTTATTAAATGAATTAAGACCTTTAAATCTGGTTGTTTCTAACCCTAATCTTCGAGAAGTTCGGGTCTTGATTCCATTAAATAATCTTACTTTTGACATTAAAAAAATAAGATTTTGAAACAATTATCAATTTTGCTCCTGTTTTTAATTTTCATCAATTGTAAAGAAAACAAGGGTTTAGAACAAAACTTACAATCGACCACTAATGAAAAGTCCTCAATTTCGTATGCAGAAGGCTTTACCATTGAAAATCATGACGGTTTTAAGGTTTTAGAAGTCAAAAACCCTTGGCCGAAATCAGACAAATCCTATCGTTATCTATTGCTAAGCAACGAGATGGCATCCAAAATCAAATTAGACACAAGGGATTATGATGGTGTCATTATCACGCCAATACAAAAAATAGTAGTGACGTCCACAACTCACATTCCTGCATTGGAATTGTTGAATGAAGAAAATACCTTGATGGGTTTTCCTGATTTGAAATATGTGTCCTCTGAAAAAACAAGAGCATTAATAGATAAAGGATCGGTAAGGGAATTAGGCAAAAACGAAAGCATCAACACCGAAGTATTATTGGAACTGAGACCAGAATTAGTTATCGGCTTTGGAATTGATGGCAACAACAAAACCTTTGACAACATACAGAAAGCAGGAATTCCAGTGATTTATAATGGCGACTGGGTCGAAAAATCACCTTTGGCAAAAGCAGAATGGATCAAGTTTTTTGGTGTGCTTTACAACAAAGAGAAAGAAGCCGATGCTGTTTTTAAAACTATCGAAACCGATTATTTAGAAGCCAAAAAGATAGCTCAAAATGCCACCCAAAAACCAACTGTTTTAAGTGGTGCCATGTATAAGGATATTTGGTATTTACCAAGCGGCACGAGTCCTGAAGCCCAACTTTTAAAAGATGCAAATGCCAATTATCTCTGGAGTGAAACCACAGATCAAGGCAGTCTGTCACTCAACTTTGAAGTTGTTTTTGACAAGGCCAAAGATGCAGATATTTGGATCAGCCCCTCGTATTATTCAAGTTTGGAAGCCATTGAAAAAGCAAACGCGCATTATACCAAGTTTAAAGCGTTCCAAGCTAAAGAGGTGTATTCTTTTGTCAATACCACAGGAGAAACAGGTGGCGTTTTATATTTTGAAACAGGAATGGCCCGACCCGATTTGGTTTTAAAAGATTTAATTAAAATATGTCATCCAAAATTGTTGGAAGATTATACACCTACTTTTTTTAAACGTTTAGAATAAACTCATTTGGATCAGACCTGACAGGTTTTTAAAACCTGTCAGGTCTTGAAATTATGGAAAAAAAATACACATATCCCTTTCTAATATTGATAGCGCTGCTCATCATATTTTTTTTCGTGAACATAAGTTTGGGGTCTGTTTCAATTCCAACAGTGGAAATTTTCAAGGGTTTATTTGGCAAAATTGATAACGAATCCTGGCAATACATCATTCAAAATTACCGTTTACCAAAAGCTTTTACCGCTATTTTAGTTGGTTCAGGATTAGGTATTTCGGGGTTGTTAATGCAAACCTTATTTCGGAATCCATTAGCAGGGCCATTTGTTCTCGGTATCAGTTCAGGCGCTAGTTTGGGTGTTGCCTTGGTTATTTTAGGTTCTGGCTTTTTTGGGGGTGTACTGACTTCATTACTAATGTCAAAATGGAGCATTGTGATAGCCGCAAGTTTGGGAAGTTTTTTAGTGCTCTTGGCCGTCATGATTGTGTCCTCAAGAGTGCGTGACACAATGGCGATCTTGGTTATTGGGTTGATGTTTGGAAGCATAACCTCCGCTGTGGTCAGCGTACTCTCCTACTTCAGCTCTGCGGAACAATTGCAACAGTATGTTTTTTGGGGCTTTGGAAGTTTAGGTAATTTATCATGGTATGAACTTTTTATTTTCTTTTTAATCTATCTCATTGGAATTTTAATGGCTACGGTTTCCATAAAGGGTTTAAACACCTTGTTATTGGGTGAAAATTATGCAAAAAGCTTAGGGCTCAACTTGAAACAAATACGGCTTGTCATCATTATTGCCACCAGTTTATTGGCAGGGACAATCACTGCTTTCGCAGGACCAATTGCGTTTATTGGTCTCGCCATTCCACATATGACACGTCAAATTTTTTATACTTCAAACCATAAAACCCTATTGCCAGCTGTATTTTTATTGGGCGCGATTGTGATGCTTATTTGTGATAGTATTGCGCAATTGCCTGGTAGTGATTATACGCTTCCTATTAACGCTATAACATCATTAGTTGGGGCGCCAGTGGTCATTTGGTTATTGGTAAGGAAGCGGAAGATGTTTTTTAGGAAAAGAATATAAATAATAGACAAAAAAATTCGTGAATTAGTGGCTACAGAACAGCAACATATCGTCCTTGAAACCAAAAACCTTTCCATTGGATACACTTCCAAAAAGAAAATAAATAAGGTGGCGAGTGCTATCAACATTGTTTTACAAAAAGGACAACTTGTGAGTTTAGTGGGTGCCAACGGTATTGGTAAATCGACACTTTTACGAACCTTGACCAATGTTCAAAAACCATTGGAAGGAGATATTTACATCAACTCGAAATCGTTACTGGAATATGAACCCGTAGAATTGGCAAAACAATTAAGTCTTGTACTTACAGAACCCATTGCCTCCAAAAATCTATCAGTTTTTGAACTGGTGGCTTTAGGACGACAACCTTACACCAATTGGGTTGGGAATTTATCTCAAGATGATATGGACATCACACATAGAGCCTTGCAACAAACCAATATTGAAGCATTAAAATCCATAAAATGTTATGAATTAAGTGACGGCCAACTTCAAAAAGTAATGATTGCACGCGCTTTAGCTCAAGATACGGATCTGATTATTTTAGATGAACCAACGACACATTTGGATATGTACCATAAAGCTTATATTTTAAAATTATTACAAAAATTGGCTAAGGAAACAGGTAAAACTATTTTATTTTCTTCGCATGAAATCGACTTGGCCATTCAATTATGTGACAACATGATTGTAATGACCAAAGATAAAGTCGTTTCAGGCCAACCTTGCCATCTTATCGAAAATGGAACCTTTAACACCTTGTTTCCAGAAGATTTAATAGTGTTTGATGAGACATCTGGATCGTTTAGAGTGAGGAAATAGGGTTCAGTGGGCAGTATTCAGTATTCAGTATTCAGTTGGCAGTCGGCAGTTGGCAGTCGGCAGTCGGAATCGGTAGAAATAAATATAAAACGAATTTCAATATGAAATCTTCATACTTCACACTTCCAGCTTCATGCTCCGTGCTCCGTGCTTCCAACTTCATGCTTCATTCTTCAAGCTAGAATTTTCCATCATCGGTCATCAGTCATCGGTCAGAAAAAAATCTATCTTTGATAAAATTGACATTTAAATGAACGACAACATTATTCTTATTATCTCCATCCTTATTTCTGGCGGAATTGGCGTCTACATTGGCATTACCATCGCTCATCTGAAAAGTAAAGGTGAACAAAACAGATTGGAGGAACGCAGTGCTAATCTTCAGCAATTGCTTCAGGATTCAAAAATTCAGTATGAATCGGAGGTCAAAAAAATTGAGATCGATCGCGAAAATATCCGCAGGGAAAAAGAATTTTTAAATACCGAATTGACCCGTAAAAACGCGGACTTCGACAATCTCGCCATTAAAAACAAAGAACAAAAAGCTGAAGTTGAAAAACTGCAGGAAAAATTCACCGTAGAATTTGAAAATTTGGCCAATAAAATCCTCGATGAAAAATCGAGCAAATTTACCGTTCAAAATAAAGAGAACATTGATGCCATCTTAAAGCCTTTACAGGAAAAAATTCAACATTTTGAAAAGCGAGTTGAAGAAACCAATAAAGAAGATATCACCAGAAGTGCCGATTTACGTCGTCAGATTATAGGCCTAAAAGAGCTCAATGAGCAAATGAGCAAGGAAACCACCAACTTAACCAAAGCTTTAAAAGGCGATACGAAAATGCAGGGAAATTGGGGAGAATTGGTTTTGGAGCGTGTTTTGGAACGCAGTGGACTTCAAAAAGACAGCGAATATTTTGTACAGCAAAGTTTTACCACGGAAGAAGGCCGACGCGTTATGCCCGATGTGGTCATTTCTTTGCCTGGCGACAAAAAAATGATTGTAGATTCAAAAGTGTCCTTAGTGGCTTATGAGCGTTATATCAATGAAACTGATGAAATAGAACGCGCTATACATTTAAAAAATCATTTAGTATCGGTTAAACGACGAGTCAATGAGTTGGGCGAAAAAAACTACCACCAGCTTTATGACTTGGAAAGTCCCGATTTTGTATTGTTGTTTATCCCCATTGAATCGGCTTTTGCCATTGCATCTATGGAGTATCCTGCGCTTTATGGCGATGCCTTTGAGAAAAACATTATCATCGTCACACCTACGACTCTCCTCGCTGTTTTAAAAACCATTGATAGTATGTGGCAAAATGAAAATCAAAAAGCAAATGCTATAGAAATTGCAACCCACGCTGGACGTTTGTATGATTCTTTTGTGAATTTAACTGAAGAACTCATAAAACTGGGCAATCAAATAGGAACCGTTCAAAAATCCTATGAAGGTGCCATGGTTAAATTGACAGGACGAGGAAATCTAATTACTCGCGTAGAAAACCTGAAAGCACTTGGTGCCAAAGCAAGCAAACAACAAAACGAAAAACTTTTAAAACGTGCTATTGATGACGAATAATATACAAGACGAAACAAAATATAAAAAAGTAGAAGCCTCAAAAATCTTAATTTCAGAATTGATGCTGCCATCAAACTCTAACTTTAATGGAAAGATTCATGGCGGCTATATTCTTAATTTAATGGATCAAATAGCCTTTGCCTGCGCTTCAAAACATTCCAAAACCTATTGTGTTACGGCATCTGTAGATACGGTCGATTTTTTAAATACAATCGAAATTGGTGAATTGGTAACTATGAAGGCATCCATCAATTATGTCGGCAACACGTCCATGGTAGTGGGTATTAGAGTTGAAGCTGAAAACATTAGAACTGGGAATATAAAACATTGTAATTCCTCCTATTTCACGATGGTAGCCAAAGACAACGATGGGAAATCGGTTGAAGTACCAGGCTTGATCTTGTGTACCAAAAATGAAATCAGACGTTTTTTGAAGTGCTTAAGTCGTTCTGAAGAAAAGGAATTGAGACGTAAGGAGTTTGAGAAAAAGGATTTTTCCCCAAATGATTATTTACATACTTTAGAAGCTTATAAAGTTAAGGTTAGTCTTCCATAATTTGGTTATCTCATAATTCCGCAATATATTTGATTATCACTTAATATCGTGATAATCCATTTTATCACTTTATAATGTGATAATTTTAATTATTATGTAATGAGACGATAATCGCAAGTATCATTAAAATGGTTATTATGACAAGTATATTGACAGGAGACATCATCAAATCGCGGTCTATCAAAAATTCCGAGATATGGCTATCGACTTTAAAAGCAGCCTTAACCATGTGTTCCCAAGATACTTCACTATGGGAAATATATAGAGGTGACAGCTTTCAATTAGAGATGAAAAACATTTCCGAAAGCCTTAAAGCAGCCCTATATATCAAGGCGTGTATAAAAACCATCAAAGGATTAGATGTCCGCATTGCCATCGGAATCGGCGAAAAAACCTTTAGCGGCAAAAGCATTGTAGAATCCAATGGTGAAGCCTTTCAGTTTTCTGGTGAGACCTTAGAGTATTTGAAAAAGGAAAAAGTCAATCTCAAAATCAAAACCACCAACGAACAGCTCAATCAAGAACTCAACCTTTATTTTAAATTAGCTTTAGCCATAATGGATAATTGGACCACAAATTCAGCTGAAATTGTGAAATTATACATGGAGCAACCAAACGCGCTTCAAGAGGAACTTGGCAAACATATAGGCATCAATCAAAATGCGGTAAGCAGCAGACAAAAACGCGCCCATTTAGACCTGATTATGCAGTTGGAACAACTTTACCGTCAAAAAACAATACAGTTACTGGCATGCTAATCATAAAGCTCATACTCGCACACCTCCTTGGGGATTTTTTCCTTCAACCGCTGTCTTGGATTAAGGAAAAGGAAAAAAATAAATTGAAGTCGCCAAAATTATATCTGCATGTACTGATCCATATCGGCTTATTATTTCTAATTCTCTGGGATGTCTCAAAATGGCCAATAATCCTAATCGTTGGTCTTTCACACTTCATTATTGATGCCTTAAAACTGATCGTTCAAAAGAAAAAAACAAAACGGTTATTCTTCTTTTTAGATCAGTTATTACACATTCTGGTCATCCTAGCCGTCTATTGGATATTTATAGGACAGATTGTTGTTTTAGACAATGTACTTAATGAGCGCAACCTCCTACTATTTACTTGTATTTTATTCTTGACCGTTCCGGTATCGATCATCATGAAGACCATCTTTTTAAAATGGGAAATTTCAAAGTTTACCGAAGGAAATGAATCATTAAAGGATGCAGGAAAGTATATTGGAATTTTAGAACGTGTCCTCGTATTTATTTTTGTGATTTTAGACCACTGGGAAGCTGTTGGGTTTTTGATAACCGCGAAGTCCGTATTCAGATTTGGAGATCTTAGAGAGTCCAAAGAACGCAAACTTACCGAATACATTTTGATTGGAACCCTGATCAGCTTTGGGATTGCTATTTTAATTGGGCTGCTATTTCTATATGGAATTCCAATGATAACATAAAAAAAACCACCAACAGTGATGTTGATGGTTTTCAAAAGTTTTTTTTTGTAAAATTAAACCGTCGATTCATTGAATTGAATGAATCGACAGTTTCATTCTTATTTACTCAAATACATCTTACGTCTGGCATACAGATTATAAAATTGATCATCTTTTAAGTTGTCAATAAACAAGATACTTTCGCCAGTACTTTTCATTTCTGGCCCGAGTTGCTTGTTTACGGTTGGGAATTTATTGAAAGAAAACACAGGTTGCTTAATGGCAAAACCTTCCAACTTCGGATTGAAATCAAAATCTGTGACCTTATTCTCTCCCAACATCACTTTTGTCGCGTAATTCACATAAGGTTCACCATAAGCTTTCGCAATAAACGGAACCGTTCTTGACGCTCTTGGATTAGCTTCAATGATATACACAATATCGTCCTTAATGGCGAATTGAATGTTGATCAATCCCACAGTATTTAATGCCAATGCAATTTTTTTAGTGTGATCTTTGATCTGCTGCAATACAAATTCGCCTAAGTTAAATGGTGGCAAGGTCGCATTACTATCGCCAGAGTGGACCCCACAAGGTTCAATATGCTCCATAATACCGATAATATATACGTTTTCTCCATCGCAAATGGCATCGGCTTCTGCTTCAATAGCACCATCTAAATAGCGATCCAAAAGCAACTTATTATCTGGCATTCTTCGTAATAAATTGACGACGTGCTCCTCCAATTCGTTTTTATTGATGACAATTTTCATGCCTTGACCTCCAAGAACATAGGAAGGACGCACCAAAATAGGGAAATCCAGCACATCAGCAATCGCTAAAGCTTCATCTGCATTGGTGGCAACATCAAATTCTGGATAAGGAATATCATTTTCTTTCAACAATTTTGAAAAACTACCTCTATCTTCTGCTAAGTCAAGGGACTTGAAAGTTGTTCCGATGATTTTAATGCCATAGCGATCCAGCTTTTCAGCAAGTTTCAATGCGGTTTGACCACCCAATTGCACAATCACGCCTTCTGGTTTTTCATGACGAATAATGTCATAAATATGCTCCCAATAGACCGGTTCAAAATAAAGTTTATCAGAAATATCAAAATCTGTGGAAACGGTTTCAGGATTACAGTTGATCATGATGGTTTCATAACCACATTCTGAAGCGGCCATAACACCATGCACACAACAATAATCGAACTCAATACCTTGTCCAATTCTGTTTGGTCCAGAGCCTAAAACGATGATCTTTTTCTTGTCCGATACGATACTCTCGTTCGCTGACATTCTGGTACCGTCCGCTAATTCTACATCATTTTCAAAAGTAGAGTAATAATAAGGGGTTTGTGCTTTAAACTCGGCAGCGCATGTATCTACCAATTTAAAAATACGATGAATATTAAGCTCATCACGTTTATTATAGACTTGACTTTCCAAACAATTCAACATGTGAGCTATTTGTCTGTCACCATAGCCTTTTTGCTTAGCTTCTAACAATAAATCATGCTCAATGGTATCAATAGTGAAGGTTGAAATTTCCTTTTCAAGATAATGCAATTCTTCATATTGTTTCAAGAACCACATGTCAATCTTAGTGATTTCATGGATGCGGCTCAACGGAATACCCATTTGGATGGCATCGTAAATCACAAATACACGATCCCAACTGGCATGTGTTAATTTGTCAATGATTTGATCATAATCCTTATATCCTTTTCCATCAGCCCCAAGTCCGTTACGTTTGATTTCTAAAGATTGAGTAGCTTTATGGAGCGCTTCCTGAAATGAACGCCCAATAGCCATAACTTCTCCAACAGATTTCATTTGAAGTCCTAAAGTACGATCCGCACCCTCAAATTTATCAAAGTTCCAACGTGGAATCTTTACCACAACATAATCTAAAGTTGGCTCAAATAAGGCAGAAGTCGATTTTGTGATTTGGTTAGTTAATTCATCTAAATGATAACCGATAGCCAGTTTTGTAGCAATTTTAGCAATTGGATATCCGGTTGCTTTACTTGCCAAGGCTGAAGAACGCGAAACACGTGGATTGATTTCAATCGCAATAATTTCTTCCTTTTCATCGGCACTTACTGCAAATTGGACGTTACACCCACCTGCAAAATCTCCAATGCTGCGCATCATATGGATGGCCATATCACGCATACGCTGAAATGTGGTGTCCGACAAGGTCATCGCTGGCGCAACAGTAATGGAATCGCCTGTGTGGATCCCCATAGGGTCCATATTCTCGATGGTACAAATAATAACGACGTTATCATTTTTATCACGCAGCAACTCCAATTCATATTCCTTCCATCCAATCAAAGCTTTGTCAATCATCACTTCGTGGATAGGAGAAACCTCCAAACCACGTATCAGTAATTCATCAAACTGATCTTCTGTATGCACAAATGACGCACCTTCACCACCAAGTGTGAAAGAAGCTCTAATTACCAATGGAAAACCAAACTTCTGAGCAATCTCCTTACCTTCTAAATAAGAAGTTGCGGTAGCTTGAGGTGCCATAGGAATACCTATTTTGAACATTAACTCCTTAAATTTTTCCCTATCCTCAGTAATATTGATAGCATTAATGTCAACACCAATAAGTTTTACGCCAAAATCATCCCAGATGCCTTTTTCATCTGCCTCAATACATAAATTCAGTGCTGTTTGTCCACCCATAGTTGGTAAGACAGCATCAATTTGAGGATGTTCCTTTAAGATTTGGATGATTGATTTTGTAGTGAGTGGCAATAAATAAACATGATCAGCCATGGTAGGATCAGTCATGATAGTTGCCGGATTTGAATTGATGAGTACAGTTTCTATACCATCTTCACGAAGTGAGCGTAAGGCTTGGGTACCAGCATAATCGAACTCACAAGCTTGTCCGATAACGATTGGACCTGATCCGATAATAAGTACAGATTTAATGTTTTTGTCTTTAGGCATTTTGATGAATTTTGTGGTGCAAAAATAAATATGAATTAGGTACAAAAAAAGGCGTTACACCTAAGTAACACCTCTAATTTATTAACAATTGTTAATCATTATTTTTTATGTCTAGTTTCTGAAGATACAGATAGTTTTTTTCTTCCTTTAGCTCTTCTACGTGCAAGGACTTTTCTACCATTAGCAGAAGCCATTCTTTCTCTAAAACCGTGTTTGTTTACTCTCTTTCTTTTCGATGGTTGAAACGTTCTTTTGCTCATTGTCTTGTATCTTTAAAATAATCTTGAATAGTCTAAATAGTGTTTTGATTCTTTCCCCAAAACTGCGGGCAAATATACAAAGAGTTTTTACTTTGGCAAATCTAATTTTAAAATATTTTTTTAATTTTACCTATTACTATTCTAAGCCGAAAAATGACCTAAATAATATAATCTTATTATAGCTAATATCACAAAAATGGCAATGCCAACTTAAAAAAAATTAGTTTCTTTGTGCTTTGAAAATAGACACACCAATACGATTCATGAAGGCCTTTATCTTTTTGCTTGTTTTTCTTTCTTCCTTTGGGGTAAATGCTCAAAAAACGCTTCAATACGACCTTAAAGTAAATGACATTTTTAACGTTGAGCAGCAAGCATCACAACATATTACACAAGATATTAATGGGGTTGACCAAGTTATTGATAATAATTTAAAGAGCAGCATGCAATTTAAGGTGATTAAAGTGCAACAAGGGCTCATCACTTTGGAAATGACTTTTAAACACATGAAAATGACCATGAGCTCACCGTCGCTGGGCGAATTGCTCAATGCAGACACTTCCAATAAAGATGATGAAGACCTTACCTCAAAAATGTTCAAAGGCACTTTAAACATTCCGGTAACCATGACTATGGAAAGAACGGGGAAAATCAAGTCTATTTCTGGAGGCGAGAAACTAATTGCTTCCATGTTCAAGGCGGCAGGCATCACTGACGAAGCGGCCATTGAAGCAAATAGAGCACAATTTGAAAAACAATTTGGAAGTGATGCACTTTCGAACAGTTTTGAGCAAATGACTTATTTTTTACCGGCCAAATCCGTGAAAGCAGGAGACTCCTGGGAGAATATTTATCAAGGGGATTTACAGGCGAAAAACAAATGGACTTTAGCAGCCTATAATTTTGACACCTATACCATTTCAGGAAATGCTAATACCACCATGTCCAATATTGATGAAAACGTCATGATGGTGCTTACCGGAACCCAAAAAACGACCATCAATGCCAACTCAAAAACAGGACTTTTCAAGGACATCACTGTTGAAGGGGTTTATATGGGAGACACACAAGTTACTGCTGGCGACCTGACCATACCGACAAAAATAACATCTACAATTACTTATAAAATTTTAAATTAACCATGTACAATAAAAACATAAAACTCGTTATAACAGCTTTAATGATAGCTTATGCTATTTATCTATTTACTGAAGGCTACATCGGCAATGGTATTATGATTATTTTGCTATCTACAATTTTTGTATTTCTATATTTTAAGAACGAATTTATCCTATTGGCGTTCTTAAGATTACGTAAACAAGATTTTGTCGGCGCTAAACGTTGGCTGGATAAAATTAAAAATCCATCGAGTGCTTTGGTTAAAAAGCAAGAAGGCTATTACAACTATCTTCACGGTATTATGGTGTCTCAAACCAATATGAATGAAGCTGAAAAATACTTCAAAAAAGCCTTAACCTTAGGCTTATCGATGGATCATGATATGGCCATGGCAAAACTTAATCTTTCTGGAATAGCATTTAGCAAGAGACGCCCACAAGAGGCTAAAATATTATTGAATGAAGCGCAGAAATTAGATAAGCGTAACATGTTGGCCGACCAAATTAAGATGATGAAGGATAGCATGAAAAAAGCACAAATGCCGAATCAGCATTATGGTGGGAACAGGCAAGGAAGACGTCGCTAAAAAGTAACGGCTCTTTTGTTTGTTGTTTGTTGTTTAAAAAGAAGTCTACTCTTTATTTATGACTTCATTTTTCAACTTCAATTTCGACTTCAATTTCGATTTCAACTTTTTCAGCATTAAATTCCAACTACTTCTTTTATGAAGTTACATTTATTGTTGCACATGAAAAGTAATTATTCATGATCCAAAAGATCAATTGGATAATTCGAGGACTCTTATTCTGAAATATCGCGCTTATAATTGGCAGGGTTCTAGAAGTAATTACTGATCACTTTAGTTTTGATGGATGATGGATAAAAACCCTGATGTGGTTAAGTGCCTGTGTATTTTATGGATTAAACATGAAACACATAAGACGTATAAAAACTTCAAAAAAATCGATTAAACAGAAATTTTATACAAAACAGTTTTTCTTTTGGAGATTAACAGTATTTTCAAGCCCTCATCGAGAAGTTTTGATTTTATCCCCAATAAAACATAACTTGCTCATCCTTAATAAAAAAACCTGCCTATGGTCATGAAAAAATTACTTGTAATTTTACTTTTTGCTTACCTCCCATTGCTCTATGCTCAAGAAGAAAAAGTGTATTTTGATGATGCACTAGCTTTACATTTAAGAAAATTCAATAACAAATCTGATTTGGCCATCAGAAATAGCATGCCCAATGAAGTGGATACGATTTTTAATTCACTTGTAAATAATCATTTAAAAAACACTTATGTTTCTGACCTGAAACTTAAGAAAGTATCAGGAGGCTATCTCCAAACAGATAAAATTGACAAACCTTTTTTGTTGATTACCAAAAACTCAGCTATCATTCAAACAAAAGAGGAAATCCAAACCATCAACACCATAGCCAACAATTACCAGGGTGTGGTGGAAATCATTGTGATTTATTGGGATAAGCTAAATATTGCCAAAAAGAATACCAAGGATTACAACAAAAATGTGACCGTGGTCTATGCGGATGAACGCTATAATAACTCCAACAGAGCGCTTTCGGTTTATAAACATTCTTTTGGCGTCCCCACTTGTTTTTATATCAATAAAGACAAACAGATTTTTGATATCGATCGAAAATTCTTTCTGAGAAACTTAAAGCCTGAAACGAAAGAACAGTTTGCCGAAAAGACTACTAAAGGAATTTCCGAGTTGCTGGCCAGTCACACCGATATCGCTGAGCATCCCATCCCAAAAGAGGATCGTTAAAACCTATTTTTACACTAAAGCAATGGTGCCCAAAGTCGGCAGTAGGACTCCTTAAACTTTTCTATCTTCGATCTGTTCAACCATCTTTCTTTATCGATGGCTTCACTATCGTTTAAATCCTCAAAGAAGTGGGATTTCAACTCCAAACTTTTCTCTTTATTATAGATAATCGCATTGATTTCAAAATTGATATTGAAACTTCTATAATCCATATTTGTCGTCCCAACTGTACAGAATACATCATCAACCACAATCGTTTTAGCATGGATAAAACCTTTGTAATACCTATAAATTTTTATGTTGGCATCTAATAAACATTCAATATAGGAATTGGTAGCGTGTTTTGTGGTCCAAGAATCAGATTCCTTTGGAATAAGCAATCTCACATCCACACCACTTTTGGAAGCCACTTGTAGCGCCGTAATAATCTGTTCGTTTGGAATGAAGTAAGGTGTTGTCAAATACACATATTTTTCTGCTGTAACAATAGCTGTAAAAATGACCTCCATAATATTTGCCCAGTCTGAATCTGGTCCACTGGCAGCAATTTGTAGCGCAACACTCTCCTCGCATGCATCCTTTGGAAAGAAACTTTCTTCCAATTCAACCTTCTTGCCAGAAACAAACTCCCAAGTCATCAAAAAATGTATTTGCAGGGATTTTACAGCATCTCCGGTAATCCTCAGATGCGTATCTCTCCAATACGAATCAGACCCTTCATAATTGATATAAGTATCGGAAACATTGATGCCGCCGATGTAACCAATTTTACCGTCAATGATTACTATTTTACGATGGTTCCTGTAATTCATCTTGCCCGTAAATCCGGGGAAAAGGACGGGCATAAATGAATACCATTCCACCCCACTTTCGGTCATTCTATTTTTATTCTTTCTAGAAATGCTGCTTCCAACGTCATCGATACTCAGACGTACTTGGACTCCTTCTTTAGCCTTATCACAAAGAATATCGATAACCTGTGTTCCTATCTTGTCATCACGCAAGATATAATACTCCATATGAATGTGTGTTTTCGCCTTTTTCAAATCGACCAAAAGCACCTTAAACTTATTTTCGCCATTCTTAATAATCTGAACATCATTATTAATCGTTAGAGGTGAATTGGCGCTACTGTGCAGCAACTTGACAAGTTTTATTTTTTCATCTAAAAGATCATCTTTTAATTCTTTAATCTCCCTCTTGTCTGGCGTAAGACGTGTGCTAACCTCTGCAATCATTTTTTGATTGAGAAGGTGTTTTCTGTTGAAGATTTTATTTTTCCGGTATTCCTGTCCGAAAAGATAATAGACGACAAGTCCGAAAAAAGGAAAAAAAACCAAAACGATAATATAAGATATCGTTTTGGTTGGATTAATATTTTTAGTTAATACCGTAAATGCGGTTAAAATCACCAAAAGATAATTGATGACTATAAGTATACCCCAAATATTATTTGAGAGAAAGCTGAGCATTAGGATTTAGGATAATGTCCTGCCTTAGGAATTTCAATGACGTATTTTTTACCTGTTTTATTGGTCAAACGAGTTTCCCTTAACCATGGATTATGGATTTTAAGGATTTTATAATTAATACCGTACTCTTCTGCAAATGCAGTAAAATTAGGGATTTCCTTATCTACGACAACATTAAATGTGGGGATATTGGAATAGAGATCTGGTTCCTCAAAATTGAATCCATAGGTTTTTGGATTGTTCATTATTTCTTTCAAAGCCACAATCCTGAACATATAACGACCTGTTTCTTCTCCTAATAACAAATCATAATAACCATTGACATTCTGTTCTTTTAATCGGCGTGATATCCCCGCATTTCCTGCGTTATAAGCCGCAGCAGCCAACGTCCATGAACCTAAACTTCTTTTTGATTGCAACAAATACTTACAGGCCACTTCGGTAGATTTTTCCAAATTGTAACGTTCATCGACGTTTTCATTCACTTCTAGTCCATTTTCTTTTGCTGTGGCGGGCATAATCTGCCAAACACCTCTTGCTCCTGCTGGAGAAACGGCATTGGTTAAACCACTTTCTATGACTGCTAAATACTTAAAATCATCTGGAATACCGTGCTTTTTTAAGATCGGCTCTATCACAGGAAAATACTTTTGAGCACGTTTAAACATCAAAAGTCCGTTGGATTGCCAATAGGTGTTGACCAAAAGCTCTCTATCCATCCGCTCATAAACATCAGGATCTGATAACGGCATTGGCTCATCGGCAAAGTTCAGATCATCCGGTATTTTTACAGCGTATATATTATAACCATTGACCATCTTTTGCTCGGGCAGTAAATCACTGTCAGCAGGCTTTTGTACAGCAAATATAAACAGCCCTGAAATGCATACAAGGCCTATGACTGCTAGTAAATTCTTAATCATTTTCATTTTCTGATTTTTTTTTATAAATGTAAAAAAATAATTCAACAGTAATCAATTTGATCCTGTTATTAGTTTTGGAAGATTTTTATTGAACCATCTATATTTTGTAACGACCATAATATGGGTCCCTCCTTTTACCACAATACAGTTTCCTTCGCAAGAATGTGTAAAAACGGCATCCTTATCGCCGTGTATATAAACGGCATCTTTAATAGGCTCTTCCTGATCCCAAAGCAACATTTCCTTTATAGCCCAATCCAAATAACGCTTGTCATTTACGGCGAGATAGGTTTTGTACAAATCAATTCGTTTGGAAATGGTGTCATTAAAGGCATACTTTTTAAGAACGTCCAAATTGGAAAGCAATTGTGTGGGCGCGAACTTATATGCTCTTATAAATTTAGCGATTTTCATACGCTTCGGAAGTTCATGACGTGACTTTACACTGCTTACCACAATCAATTTACTCACCTCCATAAACTTACTCATTTCCTGAACCAAAACACCTCCAAAAGATACGCCCAAAAGCACCGGGTTTTTATGCTCTATTTTTTCAATCATGCGTTTGGCATAGTGTTCCAAACTTTCATTCACTTCTGGAATCATCCATTCCAACCAATAAATTTTAAATTGATCTTCAGGTAATTTAATGCGCTCAAAGATGGTTGGTTTTGCAGCCATTCCTGGCATAAGATAAACAGGAATAATTTCTTTCTCCATGTGCTGATTTTAAGCGTAACCCAAACTTAGTGATCAAAGTAAGATAAGACATTAAATTCTTTAAAGCCCCGTAAACGTTTACTTTATAAGGATTTAACATCTTAGGCGGCCGATACTAACGTAATTTTTCGTAAATTTGTCAAGCAAAGCTATATAAAATTAGCGATTACCTCCTTCCAACCATTAAATAAAATTAAAGATATTATTATGAATGATGCAGCAGATTTAGTTGACAATGATTTCTTACGTCAATTTGAACTTAAAGTTGAAGACGATTTAGCAAAAATTGAGTACTCTCTTCAAGACCGTAAAATTTTTCTAACCAAATTATGTATTCCTGAGAGCATTACCTCTGAAGAATTTGAAGCCAATTTTTTAACCTTGGTTTTTGAGAATATCTCCGAACGCAATATTAGTGTTGTTCCTACAAGTCCGGAAATAGCTAAGTTTATAAGGAAAAACAGGAAGTATCAGAAAATGCTTCCAGTAGGTATTAGAATATAATTTAAAATAAAAATCCGAAACTTAGTTTCGGATTTTTTTATTATTTCTTCCTATAAACCAATGTGAGATCCTTGCTTTCAATCACTTCTGTAAAGACTTCGTTGTATATTTTAATGGCATTGGCATAAACAAGCGTCAACTTGTTTCTTTCCACCATACCAACTGCATTGTTTAATTCTATATTTAGCTTATCAACTTGAAGATACGATGTAGAAAAACCAATGGTTCCCTCATCGCAAATTTCTTCAACAAAGTAAACATCAGAAGTATCCTCTTTTAAACGAATCGTTATTTCGGGATTGAATGTGTTACTAGAAGTAACAATACCTTTATGATTAAAATTCAAAGTTTCGTTGACGTTACACGCTGTCTTATCTAAAAAATTTAAGCTATGGACTTGGTTATTGCCTAAATCAAATGGAATGCCTACCGTCCACATAATCAATTCCCAATCACCAACGACAGGGTACTTATCATCCTCTTTAGAACAGCTTGCGCATATAAAAAAACAAACAGAGAGAAAAAGCAGACGAAAGGTAATATTCATTTATAATTGTTGTTAGATAAGGAGCCAACATCAAAATTATAAATTAGGGATGGTCTTCTAAAAAAAACACGGCCAATAGCTGAAAAGACGGTTAAAAAACACTCAGCAGATTTAAAAAAACAGGTTTATTCAGACAAAACGGCAACAAATTCAAACCTTACAATGCCATCGTCATCAATTTTAGTCAGCTCTATTTCATGCAAAGTATTTACAAGTGCAGGATTCCATGGCGTTTTTACTTTAACATAGTTTTCTGTAAAACCATGTATATAACCTTCTTTATTTTCGTTTTCAAACAAAACGGTGTGTGTGCTTCCTAATTGGCTTTCGTAAAACGCACGACGTTTTTTAACGGATAAGCCTCGTAGCATTTTACTGCGTTTAGCTCTTACGTTTTTTGAAACCACGCCGTCCATCTCTACAGCTTCGGTATTATCACGTTCAGAATAGGTAAACACATGTAAATAGGATATATCAAGTGCATTCAAAAAGTTATAGGTCTCTAAGAAATGTGCGTCAGTTTCTCCGGGAAAACCCACAATGACATCCACACCAATACAAGCCTGTGGCATGACTTCTTTTATTTTTGAAACGCGATCCACATAAAGTTCCCTCATGTAACGACGTTTCATTTTTTTAAGAATGTCATTACTTCCACTTTGTAATGGAATATGAAAATGCGGAACAAAAGCTCTTGATTTTGAAACCAAATCAATCGTTTCATTTTTCAACAAATTGGGCTCGATGGATGAAATTCGCAAACGCTCAATACCTTCTACCTGATCCAATTCTTTAACCAAATCTAAAAAGGTGTGCTCGTGTTTTTTATTGCCGAATTCACCTTTGCCATAATCGCCAATATTTACCCCAGTTAACACGATTTCTTTGATATTTTGAGCGGCAATTTCTTTGGCGTTTTTAACGACACTTTCCATAGTATCACTTCTTGAAATACCACGAGCCAGCGGAATGGTGCAATACGTACATTTGTAGTCACAACCGTCCTGAACTTTCAAAAAAGCACGCGTCCTGTCTCCGATAGAATAACTTCCTACATAAAAATCGGCTTCTTCAATCTCACAGGAATGGACTTCTCCCATATCGTTTTTAGAAAGATCATTGAGATAATCGGTAATCTTGAATTTTTCAGTCGCTCCAAGTACCAAATCCACTCCATTGACATCTGCCAACTCCTGAGGTTTCAATTGAGCATAACACCCAACAGCCGCTACAAAGGCATTAGGATTGATTTTTTGTGCTTGCTTGACGATGGATTTAAAACGCTTATCGGCATTTTCAGTAACAGAACATGTATTGATCACATAAATATCTGCGTTTTCCTCAAACCCTACACGATCAAATCCTTCATTTTCAAAGGATCTGGCAATGGTAGAGGTTTCCGAAAAATTCAGTTTGCACCCTAAAGTATAAAACGCCACTTTCTTTTTCATAATACAGTCTTCATTTCCTAAAAACAGAAGCTCGTTATTGAAGAATCAGCGTCTATCTTTATAAGTAAAATTTTAATTTACTTTATTATTGAATTTGGAAGCGCAAAGTTACGAATTAGTTTGAAAATAATACAAATCTTACGACGTGGTTTCCGTATTCTCTAAAGCTACGGGCGGATGAATGTGGTTTAAGAGAAATATTGAAAACATAATCAACTTCAGTCAACCTGTATAGCATTTTTATCAAACGCAATAAAAAGACTTCCCGATCTCTTGGATGACCTCTCATAATACCTCACCTCAAAAGGGATCGATTTAATCCCTTCTGAATTTTTTAGAAAGTTCAAACACGTGCTCCAATATCGCTTTGTCTACATCGGTTAACTCCAATTGACGTCTGGCCATAACCACTTCAGCAACTTCAAATGCTTTTTTAGTTAAGTAAGTCGTCAAACCCGCTGCGCCTCCCCAACTAAAACTTGGTATAAAAGTCCGCGGAAAACCACTTCCAAAAATATTGGCACTTACACCAACCACAGTTGCGGTATTAAACATCGTATTGATTCCGCATTTGCTATGATCGCCCATCATGATGCCGCAAAATTGCAAGCCAGTTCTTGCAAAACTTTCGGTAGTATAATCCCAAATGCGTACTTCAGCATAATTGTTCTTTAAATTTGAGCAATTGGTATCTGCGCCCATATTACACCATTCGCCTATCACGGCATTCCCCAAGTAACCTTCATGACCTTTATTACTATGGGCAAAAAGCACGGCGTTTTTAACTTCGCCTCCAATCGTACAATAAGGCCCAACCGTTGTAGGACCATAAACTTTAGCACCCATTTTAACCGCCGAATGCTCACAAATGGCAAACGGTCCTCTTATCAAGGCGCCTTCCATGATTACAGAATCCTTACCAATATAAATCGGACCTAAATCGGCATTAAGGGTTGCAAATTCCATTGAAGCACCTTCCTCCAAAAACACGTTATGCGCGCCCAATACATTGTTGGTTGACGAAATAGGTTGTGAAATCCTTCCTCTTGTAACCAAATCAAAATCCTCTTGTATGGCTTCTCCGTTTTTAGAAAATATATCCCAAGTATGTTCGACTTTGATGACTTGACCATCATATTCAATAGCATCAAAAGCATTAAAATCGATATCTTCCTGAGCGTCTTTGGTAAAAAATGCAATAACATCTTCATCTTTGAAAATAGCTTGATTTTCCTTTAAATCACTAACCAACGCCACCAACTCATCATTCGGGAGATAAGAAGCATTGATCATTACATTTTCGTCCATTTCCACCATAGGATACTTATCTGACAAATAGTCTTCAGTAACTGTTGTAGTAGTTGAACCCAAATGCATTTCCCATTTTTCGCGAATGGTCAATATGCCTATTCTAATATCAGCAACTGGTCGCGTGTAGGTAAATGGCAATAGATTATCCCTAAAAGGACCATCAAAAAGAATGTAGTTCATATATTATAAGTTGGATGAGTGCTCAGGAATAAATATTACAACCGCTAAATTTCAGATTTAAGAGAATAAACTTCAACATATAAACCTATAAAAATTAGCGCTTTAATAACAACTATTTCGATTGCATAAAATCTCAAGGCTCAAAAATAAGTTATTTATACAAAACAAAAAAGCCTGCAGAAAATTTCTACAGGCTTTTGTTATAATGATTACTAAATTACTTTTGGAATTTAGCGTATTTGCTCTTGAATTTATCAATACGACCAGCAGTATCTATCAATTTAGATTTACCAGTGTAAAACGGGTGTGACGATCTTGAAATCTCCATCTTAATAAGTGGATACTCAACACCATCAACGTCGATTGTTTCGTTTGTATTAGCTGTAGATTTAGTTAAAAACACGTCTTCGTTTGACATGTCTTTAAATGCTACTAGTCTATAATTCTCTGGATGTATACCTTTTTTCATCTCTAAATACTTTAATATCGTTCAATTTTTGGAAGTGCAAATTTAAGTAATTTTTCCTATTGTGCAATACATTTGGTTTAATTTTTTGATTTCTTCAACAGAATGATTTCATACGTCAGTTGAGAAGGTATAAATCACAGGATATAAAGACAAGATTCCTGGCTTCGCAGAAATTATTTGTAACGTTTTTCTATATTTGCTTACTAACCTCATATATCAACTAAATTAAACCAAATAAAATGGAAACAGAAAAACTTACTCCAGGTAAATTTGCAATCAATTACGGCGTGATCTTAGGTCTCGTTGTAGTAATTATTAACGTAATCACTTATGTTACGGGTTTAGCCTTAGAGGGCGCCCAGTGGCCAATGGCAATTTTTTACCTCATTTTCGCAATTGTCATCTTTTATGCTATTTCGCAATATAAGAAAAGAAATGCCAATCTCCTAAGTTTAAGTGAGGCTCTAAAAGTTGGCGTTTTGATTGGCGTCATTAGTGCCATTGTTTATGTAATTTATTCTTTACTATTTAATTATATCATTGATCCTGACTTTATGAATCAAATGATGGACGTTGCCAGAGATAACATGCTTGAACAAAACCCTGATATGACCGAAGAAATGGTAGCATCTGGTATGAAATTTGTAGAAATGTTTATGAATCCTGCCATTGCAAGTGCTTTCTGGATTGCTATGAGTTCTCTTTTTGGTCTTATTTATTCACTTATCGGTGGATTGATCATGAAAAAAGAATAAAACTGCTTTGAAGTAATTGTATTACTTTTGAAACATTACATTTTGAAAACAAATCAATGAACATATCAGTAGTCATACCGCTACTCAACGAAAAAGAATCGTTACCTGAACTATATGATTGGATTGCAAAAGTTATGCGATCCAATCATTTTTCATATGAAATCATTTTTATTGATGATGGCAGTACCGATGATTCCTGGAACGTGATAGAGCAATTGTCTCAAAAGGACAGTAACGTAAAAGGCATCCGTTTTTTCAGGAATTTCGGCAAATCACAAGCACTTCACGCCGGATTTGAAAAATCACAAGGCGATGTGGTCATTACTATGGACGCCGATTTGCAAGACAATCCTGAAGAAATCCCTGAGCTTTATAATATGATTGTCAAAGATCACTATGATTTGGTTTCAGGTTGGAAGAAAAAACGCTATGACTCCGTGATTTCCAAAAACTTGCCTTCCAAACTATTCAATTGGGCTGCTCGAAAAACCTCGGGCGTAACCTTGAATGATTTTAACTGCGGCCTTAAAGCCTACAACCGCAATGTGGTCAAAAACATTGATGTCCATGGCGAAATGCACCGCTATATTCCGGTGTTGGCCAAAAATGCAGGTTTTTCTAATATTGGCGAAAAAATAGTACTTCATCAAGCTCGAAAATATGGCAGCACCAAATTCGGTATGGACCGCTTTGTCCATGGATTTCTCGATTTATTGACCATTTGGTTTATTTCGCGTTTTGGCCGACGACCAATGCATCTTTTTGGCGCCTTAGGTGTGATCATGTTCATGATTGGCTTTGGTTTCACACTCTATTTGGGCCTCGACAAACTCTTTTTTAATACCAGTGGACGACTCATCACAGAACGTCCGCAATTTTATATGGCTTTATCCACAATGATTATTGGGACCCAGTTCTTTATTGCTGGCTTTTTGGGCGAAATTATTTTACGCACCAAAGATGACAAAAAACGATATCTCATTAATGAGGAATTGAACTTCTAATCCATCAAATTAATAGCCGTTAATCAATTAACATTTGCTTAATTGCCTATTTTTGTAATATTAATCATAATCGCATCGCTATGATCTACATTGATCCAAAAATTTTAGAACGTATAAACACTTGGTTAACGCCAACTTTTGATAAAGAAACACAAGATGAAATTAAGGATGGTATCGCCTTTCATCCTAAAGAAATCCAAGAAGGATTTTATAAGGATTTAGAGTTTGGAACTGGTGGCATGCGCGGTGTTATGGGCGTTGGCACCAACCGTATCAACAAATATACGCTCGGAAGAAACACGCAAGGCCTGAGCAATTATTTGCACGAGCAATTCCCAAATGAAACCCCTAAAGTAGTAATTGCTTATGATTGTCGTCATAACAGCAAAACTTTGGCAAAGGTTGTGGCCGATGTGTTTTCAGCAAATGACATTCAAGTTTATTTATTTGAAGATTTACGCACCACTCCTGAACTTTCCTTTTCCGTCAGACATTTAAATTGCCACTGCGGAATTGTTTTGACTGCATCACATAATCCTCCAGAATACAATGGCTATAAAGTGTATTGGCAAGACGGCGGACAATTGGTACCACCTCAAGATGCCGCTATTGTTGACGAAATTAACAGTCTGGATTATTCTGAAATTAAATTTGAAGCTAAAGACAAATTTATCAAGATTATAGGCAAAGAAGTGGATGATGCGTTTATTAACGCTTCAGTAAAAAATGGAAATTTCACAAGTCAGCAAGCAAAAGACGGTTTAAATGTGGTGTTTACCTCACTTCATGGTACGTCGATTACAACTGTTCCTGAAACGCTGAAACGTGCAGGTTATAACAATGTCCATCTTGTAAAAGAACAAGAAGCACCAGATGGCGATTTCCCAACCGTAAAGTCGCCTAATCCAGAAGAGCCAGAAGCTTTAAAAATGGCTTTGGAATTAGCCGATAAAGTGAATGCCGATATTGTGATTGGAACAGATCCTGACTGCGACCGTTTAGGTGTTGCCGTTAGAGATTTAGACGGTAAATTAATTCTGCTCAATGGTAACCAAACCATGCTAGTCATGACCGATTTCCTCTTAAAGCAATGGAAAAAGCAAGGCAAACTTGATGGTAACGAATTTGTGGGTTCTACTATCGTTTCAACACCTATGGTGGAAGTATTGGTAAAATCATATGATGTAGAATATAAAGAAGGCTTGACCGGATTTAAATGGATTGCCAAAATGATCAAGGATTTTCCTGAACTCGACTTTATTGGTGGTGGCGAAGAAAGCTTTGGTTTTATGGTCGGTGATTTTGTTCGTGATAAAGATGCGGTTACCTCTACCCTTCTAGCTTGCGAAATTGCAGCACAGGCTAAAGCCGATGGCAGTTCGTTTTATGAAACACTTTTGGAATTATACGTATCCCACGGTCTTTACAAAGAACACTTAGTCGCCATAACCAAAAAAGGCATGGAAGGAGCTCAAGAAATCAATCAAATGATGATCGACGCCAGAGAAAATCCGCTTAAAGAAATTAACGGTTCTAAAGTAACACGAATTGAGGATTACGAACTTTCAATAGCAAGAAACTTTATCACTAATAAAGATGAAGCCATTAATATTCCAAAATCGAATGTGCTTATTTATTATACTGCAGATGGCAGTAAAATAGCGTTGAGACCAAGCGGAACCGAACCTAAAATAAAATTTTACATGAGCGTTAATGCGCCTTTGTCATCAACAAAAGACTATCCAACAGTGGATGCCCAACTGCAGCAAAAAATTGCCGCCATCTTAAAAGACATGAAATTGAGTTAAATGGAGTATTTAAAAAAGTTCTATCGGTTTATTATTCCGTATAAAAAATATGCTTATCTCAACATTTTTTTCAACATCCTTTACGCGCTTTTTAGCACGCTTTCTTTTCTTGCTCTAATTCCCATTTTCAAGGTTATTTTCAGTGATCAACGCGTAGTTGTTGCTAAACCTAAATTTGAAGGCCTAGGAAGTATTAAAAGTTTTGTGGAAGATTCCCTTAACTTTTTTGTAGTCGATAGGATTGAGATTTATGGCGATTTTAAAGTCCTCATGCTAATGGTTTCAGTGATCATTAGTATCTTTTTACTTAAAAATCTCTTTAATTATCTGGGAATGTATTACATCACATTTTTAAGAAACGGTGTTCTAAAAGACATCAGAAATGTTATGTTCGATAAAATAGTTACTTTACCACTCGCCTTTTATTCTGAAAAAACAAAGGGCGACACCATCTCTCGTGTGAGCAGTGACGTGGATGAAGTAAAAAACTCGTTCTTGGCCGTCTTGGAAATGATTGTCAGAGAACCTTTGACGATTTTGTTTTCATTGATTGCGATGCTCATCCTAAGTGTCAAATTGACCTTGTTTGTTTTTATTTTCATTCCGATTTCAGGCTTTATCATTTCAAAAATTGGAAAATCACTCAAAAAAGGATCTTTAAAAGTCCAACAGGAACAAGGTGTCTTTTTATCCATCCTTGAAGAAACGATGTCAGGCCTGCGAATCATCAAAGCTTTTGATGTTGAGAAAGTATTTGCCAAGAAATTTGAAGATTCCAACGAGCGCTATTACAAATATTCCAATACCCTCTTGAATCGTCAGAATCTGGCGTCTCCTATGAGCGAAGTTTTAGGAATTGTCGTGATTGGAATTCTGTTGGTTTATGGTGGTTATTTGGTATTTATCGATAATTCCATGGATCCGAGTTTCTTTATAGGCTATATTTCATTGGCCTATAATATTCTCACACCTGCCAAGGCTATCGCCAAAGCAAGTTATGGTGTTAAAAAAGGAAATGGTGCTGCCGAACGTATTTTGGAGTTCTTGGACTCTGAAAACACAATTAAAGAAATCGAAAACCCAGTACTAAAAGACACTTTTGAATCGAATATTTCCGTAAACAACATCTCCTTTAAATATGAGAATGACTTGGTGCTCAAAAATTTCAATCTGAATGTTCCTAAAGGCAAAACGGTTGCATTGGTTGGACAATCAGGAAGTGGAAAAAGTACCATCGCCAATCTCATTACCCGATTTTATGATGTTAACGAAGGTATCATTACAATTGATGGGGTAGATATCAAAAATTTATCAAAATCATCCTTAAGAGGGATGCTGGGTGTCGTATCCCAAGATTCCATTCTGTTTAACGACACGATTAGCAATAATCTTAAAATTGGGAAGCAAAATGCCACCGATGAAGAAGTGATTGAAGCCTTAAAAATTGCCAACGCTTGGGAATTTGTGAAAGACCTTCCAAATGGGATAAACTCAAACATTGGCGACTCTGGAAATAAATTGTCCGGTGGTCAAAAGCAACGTTTGAGCATTGCCAGAGCCGTTCTAAAAAACCCTCCGATCATGATTCTGGATGAAGCCACTTCGGCTTTAGATACAGAAAGTGAGCGTTTGGTACAATCTGCTCTCGAAAATATGATGCGCAACAGAACCTCTATTGTCATTGCGCATCGATTATCAACCATTCAAAATGCGGATGAAATTGTGGTCATGCAAAAAGGAGAAATTGTTGAACAAGGCAAACACAATGAACTCATCGAAAAAAATGGAGTATATAAAATGCTGGTGGATATGCAGAGTTTCGAGTAGGCTTAGGAAATACTGGAATTGCGATTCCGCTAAAAAGCGGGATTAGTTCAACTATCTGTTTTTAAATGTTGCTTCGCTCATTTTAAAACCAGAGTTTCACTAATAAAAAAAAGGATGCCACTACCAATGCGCATCCTTTTCTTTTTACCGCCAATGCTTAGGGCACATTGACTATCATAGTAGGTTAGGTTGATGCAAACATATTACATTTTATAATACCAAACAAGAAAAAAATGTTATTCATCGATAATAAATGCGCTTAAACGATTATTTGTTGCGCAAGTTATTAATTACCAGTCTATTAATTAAAACTTGATTTTCATAATTATTGCATTAAACTTTTTATATCTTCAGCAGTCTTATTAAAAAAAACTTTTGTGCATCACGACGACGAACTCATTTTAAGATTAACCTCCGAGAAAACAAAAGAATCCGCTTTTAAGGAATTGCTTAAGCTCTACAAAGAACGGCTGTATTGGCATATTCGAAAAATTGTGACCTCGCATGACGACACTGATGATGTATTGCAAAACACCTTCATCAAAATCTATAATAATATTCATAAGTTTAAAGGTGAAAGCAAACTGTATTCATGGATGTATCGTATTGCAACCAATGAAGCCCTCACGCACCTTAAAAGAAATGCCCAACTACAAAGTATCACGAGCGAAGAATTACAGCAACAAACCATAGACAATCTTCAAGCCGATGTTTATTTTGAAGGCGACGAGATTCAGTTAAAATTACAAAAGGCCATAGCCACTTTACCCGAAAAACAGAAGTTGGTTTTCAATATGCGGTATTTTGACGACATCAAATATTCAGAAATGTCGGAGATTTTGGAAACTAGTGAAGGAGCATTAAAAGCTTCCTATCATATTGCAGTAAAAAAAATTGAGGAGTTTCTGACCTCTCATTAAACCTTTTGAGAAATATTAAGTCCTAGTAATAGCATGAAACGAGCATGTTAAAGATTTTGAAACCTTAGGAAAAGATTAAAGGCGAACGGCATGTGTCCGTTAAAAAACACTAGAAATAAGCACATGAAAAAAAGTCACTTACATAATATTAAGGAATCAGGGTTCAAAACTCCTGATGAATATTTTGCTGCCTTTGACCAACGCTTGTTTAAGAAAATAGAAGTTCAAAAGGAGTTGGCGCCCATTTCAAATTCCGGCTACAAAGTTCCTGACAACTATTTTGAGAACTTTGATGACAAACTACAAAAGCGTCTTAAAGATGATGCCTCTCCAAAAGTCATAAAAATGGGATCTTGGCGAAATGCTGCTTATATTTCAGGCATTGCCGCCTCATTAATATTGTTATTGACGGTTTTTACAAAATCTCAGAATGATGTCTCAATAAACAAAATTGAGACAGCTTCCATTGAAGAGTATCTGAATGGCCAAAACTTGAACATTTATGATATCGCCTCTTTTTTAAATGACGAGGATTTAGTACTGGATAATTTCGTTACGAACACGTTTACAGATGAATCCTTGGAAAATTATCTGCTTGATAATGCTTCTATTGAAGATTTAATAATTAGAAAATGAAAAAAATAGCACTTATTTTATTTGTGAGCTTAATGTCTTGGTCGTCATTTTCACAAAACTCTGATAAACGAGAAAAAATTAAAGCACTCAAAGTAGCCTTTATCTCAGAACGTTTGGCCTTGACTGAAGCGGAAGCTCAAAAATTCTGGCCGATCTATAATGCTTATGAAAGCAAAAAAGATGCGCAACGAAGAACGGGCTATACAAAGCAGCAACAAATTTCAGAAGATATGAGCGAAGCCAGTGCTAAGGCCATATTAAATGACCTGATCACTTTAGAAAAAGAGCGCCAAAACACGCGAATCGAATATATAGAAAGTCTATTAAAAGTGATGCCTGCACAGAAAATCATTAAGTTGAGAATCGCTGAAGATGAGTTTAATGTAAAAATGCTTGAAGAATACAAAAAACGTCATAACGACGTTAAGAAGAAACCTTAAGGACAATTCCTTAAATTAAAAAATCCCAAATTCCAATACGACATTGGAATTTGGGATTTTTTTTATTGGATTTTTGATGAATTATTGGAATTCCAATTTCGCTATCCTGCCCTGCCCTGCTGCATAAGCCACACTATCATTCAAAAACCGAATGGTATGAAAACCCTCATCGCTTAAATGCTTCCAGGTGTTGCCCGAATCAGAAGAATAGTCAATTCCTTTTTCCCCAACAGCCACCAATTCCTTTCCGTTGCTATTTGGAACATACTGCACACAACTTCTATATCCTGGCTCTACGCCATCTGCTACCAATTGCCAAGTCTTTCCGCCATCTGAAGTTCTCATCTTATTTGCCTTCGTTTCGTCAGGTTTCGTGTAATCGCCACCGATTGCAAATCCGTTGTTTTCATCATAAAAATCAATGGAATAAATGCCTGTAGTGGCTTTACCATGAATCATTGGCGTGTCAAAAATTTGCCATGTTTTGCCTTTATCATCAGAAAATAAAATCCGACTTGTCATACCTCCAGTCGCTACCCAAGCCTTATTTCCAACAATGGCAATATTGGAATTACTCGCGGCAAAAGCAGCTTCACCTTCCTTAATTTTTGGTAGGAGACTGCAAGGCAACTTATGCCATGTGTGCCCACCATCCCGTGTAATAATGATACTCAAACAATCTTCTGTTGGATCGCCAATAGCAATACCTTCTTGGGAATTCCAAAAACGCATGGCATCATAAAACACTTTATCGCTTTCTTCTTTATAAACCACTTCCATGGCGCCGTTTTCTCCTGTCTTAAATAATAAGGCAGGGTTCTCAACACTTATCATAAAAAAGTCATTGATAGTTCGTGCTACTGCTCTAAACTGCAAATTCAAAGTGTCGTAATCTTGCTGCGCTGTGATCCACTGCTCCGTTTGTGGATTGTATAATCCGAAGACGCCGTCATTGGCTGCAAATGCAATACTTTTATCGGAGGCCACATCAATCGCCCTGATGCTTAACACGCTATCGGTGTAAATCTCTTCAATCGCAACGGAGGCGATTTTATTTTTAGCATTTTCTTCTTTATGTTTACAGGACACAATCGCTGCAAACAAAAATAGAGGGATCAAAATTCTCATCTTCATATATTTTTTGGGGAAAGATACTTGATTTACCTTTAAAAAAAACAAAATTGTCTCGCATTCGTGGCATTTTAACGTAGCTTTGCAGTCGCAATTTTTATAATAAAACTTGCAGTCGCACAACTTAACGACAAACAACAAAAAAACTTAAAAAATGAGATTACACAGAAATCTATGTTTTGCAGTTATTGATGGATTAATGCTCATTTTTAATGAAGATCAATATGCTGACAAAGTCATTCAACAATTATTAAAACGCGACAAACGTTGGGGCGCGCGAGATCGTGCCTTTGTTGCAGAAACCACATACGATATTGTAAGATGGAAGCGCCTTTATGCTGAAATCGCTGAAGTGAAAGAACCTTTTGATAGAGATAATATTTGGAGAATGTTTGCGGTTTGGGCCACCTTAAAAGGCATCAAACTCCCAGATTGGTCCTATTTTGAAAGCACGCCGACCCGAAAAATCAAAGGAAGATTTGATGAACTTTCCAAAATCAGGAAGTTTAAGGAATCTATTCCAGATTGGATGGATGAGTTGGGCGAGAAAGAATTAGGCAAAGACGTTTGGAGCAAAGAAATAACGGCTCTCAATGAACAAGCCGATGTCATCTTAAGAGTCAACACCTTAAAAACAACCAAAGAAGCTTTACAGGCGGTGTTGTTTGACTTGGACATTGAAACTGAATTTATAGCCAACTATCCCGACGCCTTAAAATTAAAAGAGCGCGCCAACGTATTTCAAACCGACGCTTTTAAAGATGGCCATTTTGAAGTTCAGGATGCGTCTTCACAATTGGTCGCAAGGTTTTTAAATGTTGAACCAGGAATGCGCGTGGTAGATGCCTGTGCTGGTGCTGGCGGAAAAGCATTACATATTGCTACTTTAATGGAAAATAAAGGGCAAGTGATTGCCATGGATATTTATGAAAACAAGCTCAACGAACTTAAACGAAGAGCGAAACGTAACGGTGTTTTTAATGTAGAAACAAGAACAATCGATTCGACTAAAGTCATCAAAAAACTGTATGACAAAGCCGATCGCGTTTTGATTGATGCGCCTTGTTCTGGATTAGGCGTTCTTCGCAGAAATCCGGATGCGAAATGGAAACTACAACCCGAATTTATTGATAAAATCAAGATAACCCAACAGGAAATCTTGCAACAATATTCAAGAATGGTCAAATCTGGCGGACAATTGGTCTATGCCACCTGTTCTATTTTACCTTCTGAAAACCAAGATCAAGTGAAAACGTTTTTAGCTTCAGAAAACGGCAAAGATTTTACGTTGGTAAAAGACGAAAAGGTGTTGTCTTCTAAATCTGGTTTTGATGGTTTTTATATGGCCCGTTTACAGAAAAAATAAAGCTATAACAAACTAAAATTTCCAAGTTAATTCTAAGGTATTTTGGTAAGCTTAAAATCAATAAATAGTTTGCTCACAAAAAGATTGATCAAACAAAACACTCATAATTTCACAAGAAAGCGGCTTATACAAGTCGCTTTTTTTTATGATTTATTATGAAAAATTATCCTTTAAAAAGACTAATTTTGCATTTTCAAAACACAAACTGTCTGAGCGAAGGTTCGGGCATAAACTAAGACATAATGATTCATTTCTTCGGAAACCAAAACAGTGAAGTATTTGCTGTTCAAGCAACAAAAGAATTATCCACAGAAACCATCGATAAATTGGTGTGGTTATTTGGCAATCAACCTAAAATAGAACAAGCATCTCTCGATGCTTTTTTTGTAGGTCCGCGGGCCGCCATGATTACGCCTTGGAGTACGAATGCTGTTGAAATTACGCAGAATATGGGAATTACGGGGATAATCCGTATTGAAGAATTTCAAGCCGTTTCTGAAGACTTTAAGGACTTTGACCCGATGATTTCTGAAAAGTATCATGGTATCGATCAAGAGGCGTTTACGATTCATATTCAACCGGAAGCGATTCAACATATCGAGGATATTTCTGCCTATAATCAACAAGAAGGATTGTCCTTAAATGACGAAGAAATCGAATATTTAGAAGGTATCTCAAAAAATATAGGCAGAAAACTAACCGATTCTGAAGTTTTCGGATTTTCACAGGTCAATAGTGAACACTGTCGTCATAAAATTTTTAATGGCACTTTTGTTATTGATGGCGAAGAAAAGGAAAAGTCACTTTTCAAGATGATTCGTGACACTTCCAGTGAAAACCCTAACACTATTGTTTCTGCATACAAGGACAACGTTGCCTTTATAAAAGGTCCAATCGTTGAACAATTTGCCCCAAAAACCGCCGATAAGCCTGATTTTTATCAAACTACGGATTATGAATCGGTCATTTCGTTAAAAGCAGAAACTCATAATTTCCCAACCACGGTTGAGCCTTTTAACGGTGCTGCTACAGGTGCTGGTGGAGAAATCAGAGACCGACTTGCTGGTGGAAAAGGATCTTTGCCATTAGCAGGAACCGCAGTTTATATGACGTCGTATTCCCGATTGGAAAAAGACCGTCCTTGGGAACAAAAAATGGAAGCACGCCCTTGGTTATACCAAACCCCAATGGACATTCTTATAAAAGCATCGAATGGCGCCTCAGACTTTGGTAACAAATTTGGCCAACCTCTAATTTGCGGGTCTGTATTGACTTTTGAACATGACGAACATCAAGATGCTTCGACCCTTCGACAAGACTCAGGGCAAGCAAGCTCAGCACACGCTCGGAAGCTAGGCTATGATAAAGTGATCATGCAAGCTGGTGGTATTGGTTATGCGAAAGCAGATCAAGCGCTAAAAGACATTCCTAAAATTGGCGATAAAGTCGTCATCCTTGGTGGCGAGAACTACCGTATTGGAATGGGTGGTGCTGCAGTTTCATCGGCAGATACCGGCGAATTTTCTACAGGTATCGAATTAAATGCCGTACAACGTTCCAATCCAGAAATGCAAAAACGTGCCGCCAACGCAGTTCGTGGAATGGTCGAAAGCGAAGAGAATTTTATCGTTTCCATTCATGATCATGGTGCTGGAGGTCATTTAAATTGTTTAAGTGAATTGGTGGAAGACACTGGCGGACTAATCGATTTAGATAAATTACCGGTTGGCGACCCTACATTATCGGCAAAAGAAATTATTGGCAATGAATCTCAAGAACGTATGGGCTTGGTCATTGCTGAAAAACATTTGGAAATACTTCAAAAAATAGCCGACCGCGAGCGTGCGCCAATGTACACTGTGGGTGATGTTACCGGAAACAATCGGTTTACTTTTGAATCTCAAACCACAGGACATAAACCAATGGACTTGGGAATGGATGACATGTTTGGAAGCTCTCCAAAAACAATCATGACGGATAACACCGTCATCAGAAACTATGATCCTGTTACTTATAAAAAAGAAGCCTTCTACGATTATTTAGACCAATTATTACAATTGGAAGCGGTGGCTTCTAAAGATTGGTTAACCAATAAAGTAGACCGTTGTGTGGGAGGTAAAGTAGCCAAACAACAATGTGCCGGCCCCTTACAATTACCGCTCAATAACGTAGCTGTAATGGCCTTGGATTATAGAGGAAAAGAAGGCGTCGCCACCTCCATTGGCCACTCGCCTATTGCTGGCTTAATCGATCCTGTTGCAGGCAGTAGAAACGGCATTACCGAAGCCTTGACCAACATTATGTGGGCACCATTGAAAGACGATCTTAAAAGTGTTTCACTTTCAGCAAACTGGATGTGGCCTTGTAAAAACGAGGGAGAAGATGCCCGACTTTATGCCGCTGTTAAAGCAGTTTCTGATTTTACAATTGATTTAGGAATCAACGTTCCAACAGGAAAAGATTCGCTTTCAATGAAGCAAAAATATCCAAACGGAGACGTTATTTCTCCAGGAACGGTGATCATTTCTGCAGCAGCAAACTGTAGCGACATTACCAAGGTGGTTGAGCCTGTTTTGAAAAGAAATTCAGGAAATATCTACTATATTAATATTTCGCAAGACGATTTTAAATTAGGAGGCAGCTCGTTCGCGCAAATTGTTAATAAAATCGGAAATGAAGCACCGAATGTAAAAGAAGCTGCTTACGTTAAAACCGTTTTCAATACCATTCAAAAACTCATCAAGGACAGCAAAATTGTTGCAGGACATGATGTGGCTTCTGGCGGATTGATCACGACCTTATTAGAAATGTGTTTTGCCGATAACAATCTGGGCGCTGAATTGGATCTTAGTGATTTAGGTGAAAAAGATTCGTTTAAAATTCTATTTGCCGAAAACGCAGGGATTGTTTTTCAAACGACTGACGCTTCCGCAGAAAAAGTTCTTACTGAGGCCAATGTAGAGTTTTTCAAGATCGGACATGTTGTTGAAGGCGATTTCCTAAGTATCATTAATGGAAGCGACGTGTTTACGATGACGGTTTCAAAATTGAGAGATATGTGGTATAAAACCTCATATCTACTTGATCAAAAACAAACAGCAAACGGCCTGGCGAAACATCGTTTTGACAATTATAAAATCCAACCGTTACATTTTAAATTCCCAGAACATTTCACAGGAAAACTAGATGATTTACTAGGTACGGTCAAGTCGCAACTTGACCCTACACGACTTGACCCTACGCGACCAAAGGCAGCCATTTTAAGAGAAAAAGGCTCCAACTCTGAACGCGAAATGGCAAATGCCATGCATCTCGCAGGATTTGAGGTCAAAGACGTTCATATGACCGACTTGATTTCTGGACGTGAAACTTTAGAGGATATTCAGTTTATCGGAGCCGTCGGCGGTTTCTCTAACTCTGATGTTTTAGGCTCTGCAAAAGGATGGGCGGGTGCATTTTTGTATAATGAAAAAGCTAATACGGCATTAAAGAATTTCTTTAAAAGAGAAGATACCCTGTCCGTAGGAATATGTAATGGCGCACAACTCTGGATGGAATTGGAGTTGGTTAATCCAGATCATGAAAGCCATGGAAAGTTGCTCCATAACAATTCTAAAAAACACGAAAGTGGCTTTACTACGGTAACGATTCAAGAAAATAACTCCGTCATGTTATCCAGCTTAGCAGGAAGCACTTTAGGGGTTTGGATTTCACATGGTGAAGGGAAATTCAATTTACCGCTTTCAGAAGACCAGTATAACATTGTTGCCAAATATGCCTATGATGCGTATCCAGCAAATCCAAATGGCTCCGATTTCAACACCGCGATGATGTCTGATAAAACCGGAAGACATTTAGTGACCATGCCACATATTGAGCGTTCTACGTTCCAATGGAACTGGGCACACTATCCAGAAGGCAGAAAAGACGAAGTTTCGCCGTGGTTGGAAGCTTTTGTTAATGCTCGAAAATGGATTGAAAAACAATAAAACAATTATTGAAATTAATATCGAAAAGGGGTTTTTATTACTAAAAACCCCTTTTTTTTGGTCCGTATTTGAAAATCCTATTTAATTTCATACTTTGCACAGACTAAACTTCATATATCCGATGACAGAAATCACCAAACTTTTTGATATCCCAAGATATCAATTGAAACATTATAATCTTGATAAAGCGTTCGTTACAAAATATGAAGGTAAGTGGCAACCTATTTCAACTCAAGAATATATCAATCAAGCCAATACTATTAGCCGTGGTTTGTTGCGTTTAGGCATCCAACCAAACGACAAAATAGCGGTAATTTCCACCAATAACAGAACCGAATGGAACGTTATGGATATCGGCATTTTACAAATTGGTGCTCAAAACACACCCATCTATCCAACCATTTCTGAGGACGATTATGAATATATCCTTAACCACTCAGAATCTATATTATGTTTTGTTTCGGACGAAGAAGTTTTAGCTAAAGTAAACGCTATAAAAGCCAACACCAAACTTAAAGAAGTGTACACTTTTGACGCTATTGCAGGTGCCAAAAGCTGGAAAGAAGTTCTCGAATTAGGAAAAGATGAGAGCAATCAACATGAGGTAGAAGCGCGAATGGCGGCTGTAAAACCAGATGACTTAGCAACTTTAATTTATACTTCCGGTACTACAGGGCAACCTAAAGGCGTGATGCTGTCGCACAAAAACCTAGTCTCCAACGTGCTCGATAGTCAAAAGCGTGTACCTTTTGAAAACGGAAAGTCCAAAGCTTTAAGCTTCCTTCCAGTTTGCCATGTTTTTGAACGCATGATCTTATATCTGTATCAATATTGTGGCGTGGAAATTTATTTTGCAGAATCCATTGAAAAGATGAGCGCAAATCTGCTGGAAGTCAAACCAAACGTCATGACGGCAGTGCCACGACTTTATGAAAAAGTATATGATAAAATTGTTGCCAAGGGCAGCGAATTGACCGGCATCAAGAAAAAATTGTTCTTTTGGTCCATCGAATTAGGTCTTAAATATGAACCTTATGGCGCCAACGGATGGTGGTATGAAACCCAACTTAAATTGGCCAGAAAACTTGTTTTCAGTAAATGGAAAGAAGGTCTTGGCGGTCATTTGGATTTAATGGTTTCTGGAAGTGCCGCTTTACAACCGCGACTTACACGGACTTTCGCTGCTGCAATGATGCCTATTATGGAAGGTTACGGCTTAACCGAAACCTCTCCGGTAATATCTGTAAATGATGCGCGCAATGGTGGATTTAGAGTCGGTACGGTTGGCCGCGTCATTGACAATGTTGATGTGAAAATCGCTGAAGATGGCGAAATTCTTGTAAAAGGTCCGAATGTCATGTTGGGCTATTTTAAAGAACCTGAAAAAACAAAAGAAGTAATGTCTGGCGATTATTTCCATACGGGAGATATTGGAGAAATTGATGCGGACGGTTTTTTAAAGATTACGGATCGTAAAAAAGAAATGTTCAAAACGTCGGGAGGCAAATATGTGGCACCATCCCTTATAGAAAACGAATTAAAGCAATCGCGTTTTATTGAACAGATTATGGTGATTGGTGAAGGTGAGAAAATGCCAGCAGCATTGATTCAACCTGATTTTGAATTCATCAAAGATTGGATCAAACATAAAAACCTGGATATCAAATTAGATAATGATTCCATTGAAAGTTCGCCAATTGTATTGGACCGCATCCAAAAAGAAATAGACAAGGCCAATGAACATTTCGGAAAATGGGAACAAATCAAGAAAT
This sequence comes from Gelidibacter sp., assembly GCF_053579655.1. Lineage (NCBI taxonomy): Bacteria > Pseudomonadati > Bacteroidota > Flavobacteriia > Flavobacteriales > Flavobacteriaceae > Gelidibacter > Gelidibacter sp. The sequence continues at coordinate 58,472 of NZ_JBMDWE010000015.1, forward strand.
TTGAATTGACCCCAGATATTTGGACTATTGAAGGTGGCCATTTGACACCAACCATGAAAATGAAACGTAAGGTTATCAAAGAAATGTATAAGAATCTTATTGAAAAGATCTATAGACCGTAAACAAAAAGAGCTTCAAATTGAAGCTCTTTTTTATTTTTGCTTACCCAGTTTCTTGTCCACAATCCGCTCAAAATAATCTTGCAAAAATGCCTTACACGCTATTTCTGTGGCCTCCATTTCAGGAGTTTTATGGGCAATCAAATTATTTTCAAGGCTTTTATCATTAATGTCATAAAATCCTGTGGCCACTTTTCCATCGAAAGTGCAGATGTAATTTCCACGCAACATATGGTATTGTGCCGCATTATAATTAATTGCAAAAGGCGCTACATCATCTTTTGCAACTAAACTCCTACCCCAACTTCTAAACGGTTGATCATAGCCTATCACATCTAATAAAGTGGGATAAATATCAATTTGTTGCGCCAAATCGGTATCTGTTCCAACCAAACTACCATCTGATTTATAGAACATGATTGGTATGGCACGTCTATTAATCACTTTATTATACTCATCGTAATACACTTGATTAGGATGATCGGCAGTAATCACGAATATGGTATTATCAAACCAAGGCTCCTTTTTAGCGGCTTCAAAAAACTGCTTAAAGGCGTAATCCGTATATCCCACAGGCTGATGCATTGGAACATGTCCTTTCGGGAATTTATTCTTGTATTTTTCAGGAATTTTGAAGGGCTCATGAGAAGATACCGTAAAAACCGTGCTGAAAAAAGGTTGTTTCTTTTCATCCAAAGTCGATTTCATAAATTGTAAAAAAGGCTCATCCCAAATTCCCCAACTCCCATCAAAATCGTCGTCATTGCCATATTCTTCCATCCCATAATAATAATCAAAGCCCAGAATATTACTAAAACCTAAAAAGCCCATCGATCCGTTGGGAGCGCCATGAAAAAATGAGGTGTCATAATCCAAATCATTTAAAACCGAAACCAAACTCTGAATATCCTGATTAGAATAACTGGAAGAGGTAAATGCGTCGGCAAAAGATGGTATCCCTGCCAAAACAGAAGACATCCCATGAATAGATTTGCTTCCATTCGCAAAAGCATTCGGAAAAATAAGACTGTGCTGCGCTAACGAATCTAAAAATGGCGTGTAGCTCACGTAATTTTCAATCCCCATGTCTTTATTAAATGCACCAATATATTCCCTACCCATACTTTCGGTAATGATCACAACAATATTAGGTTTTGTAGGTGGGTTGGCATGGTACTCTTTAATCGGTTTTATGTAGAATTGAATCTCTTCATCAGAAATATTATACGCTACTTTTTTAAAGCTTTTAGTATTAAATGTTCTTATAAAAGCAAATGTAGTATTCAGAACCAAATCGGCCTGTTCCATTTTTTTTACATGCCTACTCGCATCTACTAAATTAATAGGTCGTGTGCTTTTCTTAAAATCCCCGCCTCTGATGCCTCCAACAATTAGAAGCCCAATGACGATAAAACCTATTATAGAAGATAAGTAATATACCCCATTAGAAAGTCGCTGTTTGGAAGGTGTTAGTTTAACACGTTTGTATAAGTAAATCCAAAGAATAATCACCACAATGAACAAAAAATACACGTGCCAATAACTTAACATAAACCTAAAGAACATGGCTGTTTTATTGGCTTCATTCTCCAACACATCCAAAACCGACAATGTCGTTCGTGCAAAATTGAATTTGTAATAAATAAAATCAGCATAATTGAGTGCGTAAGCAATCAGGTTGGTAATAAAATAGACGTAAAACAACAGTTTTCGATACCATGAAGCCGTCGTTACCCGAAGTGGGACAATCGACAACAAAATAAAAAGACCATTAACATATAAGATCGCCGCCGTATCAAAAGCCAATCCATAATATGACAGTTTAAAAAAATCACTTACAGAATGAACTTCCAATACTCCATAATTGTATAGAAAGAACAAAAATCGAGCAATAAAATAAAAGATATAGGCTAAAAACAGACGGTAGAGTAAAATTAAATATTCCTGCTTTCTAAAGAACAACTTCATGTAGAACAAATGTAATGTTAGTATAACTGCAAAAGTACGAATAACGCTCAAACCAATTCAGAATTGACACTCCTAATAGCAACTTTTCAACAAAAATGGCCTCTTAAAATAGCACTGATAAATAACTGCTATATACTATGCGTGCATAATAAGTTTTTGTATATTTGGAATCCTTATGAATTACAATGAAAGATAAAACCATTGATTACGTCCTTAGAACCACTTGGTTAGCGGTTGCTAAAATGTACAACGAAGAAGCCTCCAAGTTTGACAGCACCATGGCTACAGGTTTCGCGCTACTGAGCATTGATCCGGAAAAAGGCACGCCATCCACCTCTATGGGACCTAAAATGGGCATGGAAGCCACGAGCTTATCCAGAACTCTAAAAATGATGGAAGCCCGAGGATTGATTGAACGTCGACCAAATCCTGAAGACGGACGTGGGGTTTTGATTTTTCTGACCGATTTTGGAAAGAAAAAACGTGCGTATTCTAAAGAAAAAGTACTGACTTTTAATGAGGCCATTCGCAAAAACGTTACAGAAGAACAACTGAAAGCTTTTTATGAAGTTGCTGAAAAGATCAATAATATGATTTCCAACAAAAATATATACAATCAAAAAGAAAATAGTTTATAATAATATGAGCAAACGTAGAATAAAAAAAGTAGCCATTATAGGCTCTGGAATTATGGGAAGCGGTATTGCATGTCATTTTGCCAATATTGGCGTTGACGTATTACTTCTTGATATTATTCCAAGAGAATTGAATGATGCTGAAAAAGCTAAAGGATTGACTTTAGAGGATAAAGCCGTTAGAAACAGAATTGTCAATGACTCCTTGACTACCTCTCTGAAATCAAGGCCCTCTCCTATTTACGACCAATCTTTTGCAAGCAGAATTACGACTGGTAATCTTGAAGATGACATTGCAAAGGTTAAAGATGTGGATTGGATTATGGAAGTTGTGGTAGAACGCTTGGACATTAAAAAACAGGTGTTTGAAAAACTTGAAAAACACAGAACGCCAGGTACACTGATTACATCGAACACTTCAGGAATTCCTATTCATTTTATGAGCGAAGGCCGAAGTGAAGATTTTCAAAAGCATTTCTGCGGCACGCACTTTTTTAACCCGGCGCGTTACTTAAAATTATTTGAAATCATTCCTGGACCTAAAACGTCTCAAGATGTTTTGGATTTCTTGAATAATTACGGCGAAAAATTCTTAGGAAAAACCTCTGTTATTGCTAAGGACACGCCTGCATTTATAGGAAACCGCATCGGAATTTTCGGTATTCAAAGTCTTTTCCATCAAGTGAAGGAAATGGATTTGACGGTTGAAGAAGTTGACAAATTGACGGGGCCTGTGATCGGTCGTCCTAAGTCGGCAACTTTTAGAACGGTCGACGTAGTTGGTTTGGACACCTTGGTTCATGTGGCCAATGGTATTTATGAAAACTGCCCTGATGATGAAGCGCACGAGCTTTTTAAACTTCCTGATTTCATCAACACGATGGTAGAAAACAAATGGTTTGGAAGTAAAACCGGCCAAGGATTCTACAAAAAAGAAGGCAGTGATATTAGAACCTTAGATTTAAATACTCTTCAATATAGAGATAAAAAATCGGCACGTTTTGCAACTTTAGAATTGACAAAGACGGTTGATAAAGTGATCGATCGCTTTCCGATTTTAGTCTCAGGAAAAGATAAAGCAGGAGAGTTCTACAGAAAGAATTTTGCAGCCATGTTTGCTTACGTTGCCAACAGAATTCCAGAAATTACGGACGACCTTTACAAAATAGATGACGCCATGAAAGCTGGTTTTGGTTGGGAACATGGGCCGTTCCAAATTTGGGATGCCATTGGTGTTGAAAAAGGAATAGAATTAATGAAAGCCGAAGGCCTAGAACCTGCGACCTGGGTTAAGGAGATGCTCGCATCTGGAAGCAAGTCTTTCTATACCATTAAAGAAGGGAATACGTTCTTTTATGACATTCCATCTAAAAAACAAGAAAAAGTACCAGGACAAGACGCCTTTATCATTTTGGACAACATCCGAAAATCGAAAGAGGTTTTCAAAAACTCAGGTGTTGTTATTGAGGATTTAGGAGACGGCATTTTAAATTGCGAGTTCCAATCTAAAATGAACACCATTGGCGGCGATGTGCTTGCGGGTTTAAACAAAGCCATCGATTTAGCCGAAAAAGATTTCGCAGGATTGGTCATTGGTAATCAAGCCGCGAACTTCTCTGTAGGTGCAAATATCGGCATGATTTTCATGATGGCTGCCGAACAGGAATATGATGAGCTTAATATGGCTATCAAATATTTCCAAGACACGATGATGCGTATGCGTTATTCGGCAATCCCAACCGTTGCTGCACCCCACGGAATGGCGCTTGGGGGTGGTTGCGAATTGTCCATGCACGCTGATAAAGTTGTTGCTGCTGCAGAAACCTATATCGGACTTGTAGAGTTTGGTGTTGGTGTAATTCCCGGCGGTGGCGGTTCTAAAGAAATGGCGCTCCGTGCTCAAGATCTCTTTAGAAAAGGCGACGTGGAGCTCAACATTCTTCAAGAATACTTCTTAACGGTTGCTATGGCTAAAGTATCTACTTCGGCTTATGAAGCTTTTGATTTGGGTATTCTTCAAAAAGGAAAAGACGTGGTTGTAGTCAATAAAGACCGACAATTAGCCACGGCAAAAGCACATGCGCAATTGATGGCTGATGCGGGTTATACACAACCTGTCAAACGTACCGACATTAAAGTACTAGGTAAACAAGCGTTAGGGATGTTCATGGTAGGAACAGACGCCATGGAAGACAGCAAATACATTAGCGATCACGATAAAAAAATAGCTAATAAACTAGCTTACGTGATGGCCGGCGGCGATTTATCAGAACCAACCTTAGTCAATGAGCAATACTTATTGGATTTAGAACGTGAAGCGTTTTTGAGTCTTTGTACAGAACGTAAAACTTTGGAAAGGATTCAGCATATGTTGAAGACTGGGAAACCTTTAAGAAATTAGAAAAAAGAGAAGAGCAAAGAGAGTCTGCTAAAGTAACAATCGAACGATTTAATTCTTTTTTTCTCTATTCTATGTTCTCTTATCTTATTCACAAAACAATAAATTATGAGCAAACAAGCTTACATAGTAAAAGCATACAGAACCGCAGTTGGGAAAGCACCAAAAGGCGTGTTCCGGTTTAAAAGAGCCGACGAATTGGGTGCTGAGACCATCCAATACATGATGAAACAATTGCCAAACCTCGATGTCAAACGAATTGATGACGTGATGGTTGGCAATGCCATGCCTGAAGGTTCTCAAGGATTAAATTTCGCGCGTTTTATCTCCTTAATTGGATTAGATAGTGTCGATGTTCCTGGCGTTACCGTCAATCGTTTTTGTTCCTCGGGAATTGAAACTATTGCCATGGCAACCGCAAAAATCCAAGCTGGAATGGCCGATTGCATTATTGCAGGAGGTGCAGAAAGCATGAGTTCGGTACCAATGACAGGTTTCAAACCAGAATTAAATTATGACATCGTCAAATCAGGTCATGAAAATTATTATTGGGGAATGGGTAATACTGCAGAAGCGGTTGCCAACCAATTTCATATTTCTCGAGAAGACCAAGATGAGTTCGCTTATCAATCCCATATGAAAGCTTTAAGAGCACAAGCTGAGAATCGTTTTCAAGATCAGATTGTACCGATAACCGTTGATGAAACTTATGTCGATGCCAACGGCAAAAAAGCAACCCGATCTTATACGGTTACCAAGGATGAAGGTCCAAGAGCAGGTACAAATTTAGCTGCTTTAGCAAAATTGCGTCCCGTATTTGCTGCCAATGGAAGCGTGACTGCAGGAAATTCCTCGCAAATGAGTGATGGTGCTGCGTTTGTAATGATCATGAGTGAAGAAATGGTAAAGGAACTCAATTTAGAACCAATTGCACGCTTGGTCAATTATGCCGCTGTTGGTGTAGAACCTCGTATTATGGGCATTGGTCCAGTAAAAGCAATTCCGAAAGCTTTAAAACAAGCCGGATTAAAACAAGACGATTTATCATTGATTGAACTCAACGAAGCCTTTGCATCGCAATCCTTAGCTGTAATTCGAGAATTAGGCTTAAATCCAGATATTGTAAACGTAAACGGTGGAGCCATTGCATTAGGACATCCATTGGGCTGTACAGGTGCAAAACTATCCGTGCAGTTATTTGATGAAATGCGCAAACGTGATATGCAAGGAAAATATGGAGCAGTGACCATGTGCGTTGGAACAGGCCAAGGCGCTTGTGGGATATTTGAATTTTTGAAATAAATAAGAACAAAGACATGAGTATCAAGAACAAAGACTGCAGTTCTCAAACTTTTTCTTAATTCTTTGTACTTAATACCTAATACTAACAAAAAATGGAAACACAACAAGAAAAAGAAATACTCCGAGGCGGTCAGTTCCTCGTGAAAGAAACGAAATGCGAAGACGTCTTCACTCCTGAAGATTTCAACGAAGAGCAAAAAATGATGCGCGATTCGGTTATTGAATTTAATGATCGTGAGATTATTCCGCATAGAGACCGTTTTGAAGCCAAGGATTATGCTTTGACCGAAGAAGTCATGCATAAGGCTGGAGACATGGGGTTTTTAGGAGTTTCTGTTCCTGAAGCTTATGGCGGATTAGGAATGGGATTTGTATCGACCATGATTGTATGTGAATACATTTCTAGCGGTACAGGCTCTTTCAGTACTGCTTTTGGAGCACACACGGGAATTGGAACCATGCCAATTACCCTTTATGGGACCGAAGAACAAAAACAAAAATACGTTCCTAAATTAGCCACAGGCGAATGGTTTGGTGCATATGCCTTGACAGAGCCTGAAGCAGGATCTGATGCCAATTCTGGAAAAACAACGGCTACGCTTTCTGCAGATGGCAAATCTTATAAAATCAACGGACAGAAAATGTGGATTTCCAATGCTGGTTTCTGCAACTTGTTCATCGTTTTTGCCCGTATTGAAAATGATAAAAATATCACAGGATTTATCGTTGAGAAAGATCTTAATAATGGAATTTCTTTAGGCGAAGAAGAACATAAATTAGGAATTCATGCCTCGTCTACAAGACAGGTGTTTTTTAGTGACACCGTGGTTCCCGTTGAAAACATGTTGGCGGGTCGTGGCGAAGGTTTCAAAATCGCCATGAATGCCTTGAATATTGGCCGTATTAAATTGGCCGCAGCGTGTTTGGATTCACAGAGAAGAATTACAACGATTGCACTTCAATACGCTAATGAACGTAAACAATTTAACACTCGAATTTCAGATTTCGGAGCTATCAAGTCGAAATTGGCTGAAATGGCGACCAACTGTTATGCTGGCGAATCTGCCTCATATAGGGCTGCAAAAAACATTGAAGACCGTATCGCCATGCGTCAAGCTGCCGGTAATTCGCATCAAGAAGCTGAATTAAAAGGTGTTGAAGAATACGCCATCGAATGTTCCATTTTAAAAGTTGCCGTTTCTGAAGATGTCCAACATTGTGCGGATGAAGGCATCCAAATTTTTGGTGGGATGGGCTTCTCTAAAGATACGCCAATGGAAGCTGCTTGGAGAGATGCACGTATTGCACGAATTTATGAAGGCACCAATGAAATCAACAGAATGCTTTCTGTAGGTATGTTGGTCAAAAAAGCCATGAAAGGTCATGTGGACCTCTTAGGTCCTGCTCAAGCCGTTGCTGATGAACTCATGGGAATTCCTTCTTTTGACACGCCAGATTACTCTGAGTTGTTCGCTGAAGAAAAAGAAATGATTGCTAAGCTTAAGAAAGTCTTTTTAATGGTAGCAGGTTCTGCCGTCCAAAAATATGGTCCAGAATTAGATAACCACCAACAGTTATTGTTAGCGGCTTCAGATATTCTCATCGAAATCTACATGGCAGAATCGACCTTATTAAGAACTGAGAAAAACGTCAAACGTTTTGGAGAAAAATCACAAGAAATACAAATAGCAATGGCGAAGTTGTATTTATACAATGCCGTTTCTATCGTTGAGAAAAATGGTAAGGAAAGCATCATTTCATTTGCTGAAGGCGACGAACAACGCATGCTTTTAATGGGATTAAGACGTTTTGTGAAATATACCAATTATCCAGACATCGTCGATTTACGTAATGCTATTGCTGAAAAGATAAAAGCTGAAAACAAATATTGTTTCTAAAATTTTCTGACTAACTCAAATTTTATTAACAAAAAAAGCCAATTCATTCATTTGAATTGGCTTTTTGCTTCGTATAAACTGAGGTTTAATTGGTTTTATGTGTCCTTATTTTCAATAAGCTTTCATAAAGAGATTTGGCTATTACTTCTTGATGATTGTCATCACACTTTTGACCACAAACCTTTCAGGTTTTAAAAACCGGAAAGGTTTCGGTTATATTTTAAAATTCAGAAAAGCAATTTCTATTTAAGGAATTGGCTTTATATTTTAATTATCTTTAAAAATTCAAAAAACGAAAACTGATGAAAACATATGCTACGTTACTAGTGTTCTTTTTAACCAGCACTCTGTTTTCGCAACCCAATACTGATGTTTTTCTTTTTGATTTGAATACTGAAAATGCTACTTTTCATCTATCAAATTTTAAGAATATTTCCGATAGCGGCGGTTACGACAACCAACCTTCGTTTATTGATAATGCAACTATTCTATATGCTGGCACGCGAAATGGGCAGACGGATATCGTACAATACAACATCAAAAGTGGTTCAAAAACATGGCTTTCTTCTACCCAAGGTGGCGAATATTCTCCGCTAAAGATCCCTAATCAAAATGCAGTTTCTGCTATCCGATTGAATCCTGACGGAAAGCAGCGCCTTTATCGTTATAATTTAAAAAACGGCACAAATGCCGTTATTCTAGATACCTTAGTGGTTGGTTATCACGTTTGGCTTGACCAAAACACCCTTATATCTTCTGTTTTAGAAGCTGATTACCTCTCGCTTTATCAATCTGATTTAAAGACCCATAAAAATAAAAAAATCATAGCGCATGTTGGGCGTTCCTTACAACACATTCCAAACTCGAAATTGATCAGTTTTAATTCTAAAAATGCTAATGGCTCTTCAGAAATAAAGTCTTTAAATCCTATTTCTGGAGAAATCAAAACGATCGCTCCTACCCTTTTAAACATGGAAGATATGTGTTGGTTGCCCGATGGAAGTATCCTGATGGCCAAAGAGGATAAACTCTTCAAATTAAATCCGAAGCACACATCGGAGTGGATGGAAGTCGCTTCATTAAAGTCATACGGCATAAAAAACCTCAGCCGTTTGGCAGTCAGTCCTGATGGAAAAAAATTAGCTATTGTGGCCGAACTCAACGACCAAGAACTAGCCCCAAAACTCGAAAACATCCAATGGATTGCCGGCAATTGGAAGGGCGAAGCTTTTGGCGGTCAAACCGAAGAAAATTGGAGTGAACCTTCTGGCGGCTCCATGATGGCTACTTTTAAATTAATCGCTGATGGCAAAGTGGTTTTTTATGAGATTGAAATCATTCGTGAAGTGGAAAACACCTTAGTCCTGCAACTCAAACATTTTGGCAATGACCTAAAAGGCTGGGAAGAAAAAGATCAGACCATCGATTTTCCATTGAAAGAAATCACCGAAAACAAAGTCGTTTTTGAAGGCATGACTTTCGAAAAAACAACTACGAATGAAATGAATATTTATGTCGATATCCGTCAAGAAAATGGCAGTGTAGAAACTGTAAAATTTAATTATAAGAAATAAAAAACAACATAAAATCCTTACTAAACTTAACTCAACAATAAAACCGCATCCTATGAAGAACTTATTAAAATGTGCTTTTATAAGCTTTTTTTGTTTGAACCTCTCCGCTCAAACCGATCAAAAAATATACGATATCATTGATGCGATCTCTGCAGATCGGATCAAGTCAGACGTGCAAACCCTTGCCGATTTTGGAACCCGACATACCTTTAGCGATACTATTTCTCAAACGCGAGGTATTGGTGCAGCCAGACGTTGGATCAAGAAAGAATTCGAAACTATTTCCAAGAACTGCAATAACTGTCTTATTGTGTTTTATCAAAAGGATTTTGTGACTAAAGATCCTAAAAAGCGTGTGCCACATGATGGTTGGATTGTGAATGTGGTGGCCATACAGAAAGGCACAAAATATCCCAACCGCTACATTATTATGAGTGGCGATATTGATACACGTGCCAGTGATGTCATGGATTTCACAATAGATGCGCCTGGTGCAAACGACAATGGATCTGGGATGGCAGGCGCTATTGAAGCCGCTCGTGTGCTCTCAAAATATAAATTTGAAAGCAGCATTATTTATGTAGGGCTTTCGGGCGAAGAGCAAGGACTTTTTGGTGGCGCCGGATTGGCAGCTTATGCTAAAGAGAAAGGTTGGGATGTTATCGGTGTTTTTAATAATGATATGATTGGCAATATTGAAGGGGTTGATGGTGTGATTGACAACCGTGCATTTCGAATATTTTCTGAACCCGTTCCTCCTACCGAAACTGATAAAGAACGTGAAATGCGTCGTTTTTATGGTGGCGAAGTCGATGGCATTTCACGTCAATTGGCACGTTATGTCCATAAAACCACTCAAACCTATATGCCTGAAATGAATCCAATGATGGTATATCGATTGGATCGCTTTGGTAGAGGCGGCCATCATCGACCGTTTAACGATTTAGGTTTTGCTGGCATTCGAATTATGGAAGCACACGAAAATTATACGCAACAGCATCAAGATATCCGTTTAGAAAACGGCATCAAATACGGCGATACGTTTGAGCATGTCAACTTTCCTTACGCGGCCAAATTAACCGCAGTCAATGCTATTAATATGGCTAGTTTGGCCTCATCTCCTCCGCCGCCAAAAACCGTCTCCATTGGTGGGATTGTTGAAGCATCCGCAAAACTGAAATGGGATAAAGCTGAAGGTGCCAAAGGCTATAAAATTTATTGGAGAGATACGACGTCGCCTACTTGGGACCATTCTAGATATGTTGGCGATATTAATGAGTTTACCCTCAATGGTATTGTTATTGACAATTCCTATTTTGGAGTCGCCTCCGTTGGAAAAGATGGTTATGAAAGTGTGGTCGTTTTTCCAAATTCAATCTTAAGAAATTAAACAATGTTCAAATATTTATATATCCTTTTAATTTTAGTAGCAGTTAATACAATAAACGCTCAAGATAAAACATTTACCAAACAAGATACCTTAAGAGGTTCCATCACCCCAGAGCGCGCTTGGTGGGATTTGACCTATTACCATTTGGATATTTCGGTTGATCCGGCTACAAAATCCATCAAAGGGAAAAACACGGTTCAATATAAAGTTTTAGAACCATATGGGGTGCTTCAAATTGATTTGCAAGCTCCTTTAAAAATCACAAAAGTGATTCAAAACGGAGACGTTTTAAGGGTCAAAAATGAAGGCAACGCCCACTTTATCTCCTTAAAAAGTGATCAAAAGAAAGGAAGCATCCAAAGTTTAGATGTCTATTATGAAGGTCAACCTCAAGAAGCCATAAACGCCCCTTGGGACGGTGGATTTTCTTGGAAAAAAGATGACAATGGCAACGATTTTATCGCTACCTCATGCCAAGGATTAGGTGCCAGCGTGTGGTGGCCCAACAAAGACCATATGTATGACGAAGTGGATAGCATGTTGATTAGTGTCACGGTTCCAAAGGCATTAATGGAAGTTTCCAACGGTCAATTACGCAGTGTTGAGGAGCATAAAAATGGCACAAAAACATACAATTGGTTTGTCAACAATCCGATAAATAATTACGGGGTTAATGTGAATATTGGGGATTATGTTCATTATTCTGAAGACTATCAAGGCGAAAAAGGCCTCTTGAAAATGGATTATTATGTTTTAAAAGATAATCTTGAAAAAGCCAAGACCCATTTTAAAGATGCGCCAAGAATGATGGAGGCTTTTGAACATTGGTTTGGTCCCTATCCATTTTATGAAGATGGATATAAGTTGGTAGAGGTTCCTTATTTAGGAATGGAGCACCAAAGTTCCGTCACTTATGGCAATCAGTATAAAAACGGCTATTTAGGAAGGGATGTTTCCGGTTCTGGATGGGGCTTGAAATTTGATTTTATAATCATTCACGAATCTGCGCACGAATGGTTTGCCAATAATATCACGTACAAAGATATTGCTGACATGTGGGTTCATGAAAGTTTCACATCTTATGCCGAAAGTCTGTTTGTAGAATATTTCTACGGTAAAAAAGCGTCCGCTGAATATGTTATCGGTATTAGAAAAAACATTCAAAACGATAAGCCGATCATTGGACCTTATGATGTCAATCAAAGTGGTTCCGTAGATATGTATTACAAAGGTGCGAATATGCTGCACACCTTAAGACAGTGGGTTAATGACGATGGTAAATGGCGGGATATATTACGAGGCTTGAACGAAACATTCTACCATCAAACCGTTACCACGAAGCAAATTGAAGACTATATCTCAAAAACCTCAGGACTTGATTTGAAGGCCTTTTTTAATCAATACCTCAGGTATTCCAACATTCCAACTTTGGAATATAGTATAAAAGATAAACAATTGAAATACCGATGGGTTGATACCGTCCCTGATTTTGAAATGCCCATTCAAGTATATTTTGATGGTAAAGAGCAGTGGTTACATCCGAAATCGGGCTGGTCAACAACCAAAATTAAAGATGACGACATTCAAGTTGATGATGATTTTTATGTGAGGGCCAAAAAGTTATAAAGATTACGCTTCCTAATACTATAAGAACCTGAGAGGGGTTTCACCAGACGACGATTGTAGTTGAATATTTTTTATGAAATAAAAAAAGATACTCTTTACGTTAATAAAAATGACACTGTGCCAAAAAGTGTCTTTGAGATTAAGCGAAGTACAACAAGTTTTAACCCGACAGCACTAATTTTTATTTTATAACTGCATACTTTGTTATCAAAGTTCCGCGTTCATTTACCTTTTCAACACTCAATAATTGCAGATCAACATCGAGATTTTCATTGACGACAAAATTGCCTCCGGTTCCGAATATTTTTGGTTCAATGGTCAGCCATAATTCATCAATTAACTTTTCTTTTAAAAAAGAAGTGGCAATATGTGGGCCACCCACGACCGTCATTTGCTTAAAACCTTCTTTTTTATAATGTGCTACTAACTGTGCAGGAGAGTGATCAGTAAATTCAAGTTGTCCAATTACTTCCTGATCTTTATATTTCGCAGGAGTTCTTGTCATGACAACGAGATGGTGTGTGGGAGTTGGCTTCATCGGATCAGCATTAAACGTGGTACTTCCCATTACCGTGAGAGGAGAATCATCCCATACCTTTTTAAAATAACGCTTATCTTCTTCAGATGACCATTTTCGGACAATAGCATCTCCCCAATGGGTAATTTTCCCATCTAAAGTGGTAACGAAAACGAGTACTTTCTTCATGAGAATTATTAAAATTAATCATCTTATCTTTATTTACCTCTGGTTTTTAAAGGCTTTTGAAGCCATTATTAATTATCCATAATACTATGTCAGATAGGATTATGGTCGATTATTTAAGCGTCAATGCTTTTCCATAGTGATGGATTATTTCAGCTTCACCAGGATGATGATCATGCTGTTGTATTGAATACTCCGTGTTATCTGCATTGGTGCCTTTCTTGAATATACTTTTTACAGTGCCATGCCCAATTGCACTGCGATAATGCCAAGTAACTTCTGTACCTGCCGGAATTGTATCAAATTCCTCCTCAGTTTTATTTGATTTTGCTGCCATAGTATTTTATAATTTATAGTATTGATTATCTATTCAATTAGTGTCCACCATATTAAATGCATTCCTCCAAAATTATAACCGTAATATATGTCCATGATTTCTTTTTTAATGAATGAATGAATGAATGACTAGTTGCTTTATTTAAATAGTTTTGTTGATATGATGTCTGGTGTTGCTGCATCGACCAATCCATAATTATGTGACACTAATTTTTCATCCTTATTTTTATAAGCCACACGATTTAGGAGATGACTGATCAAAGCAATATGGGTGTCCTTCTTTTTATCTGCATTGACCACAAACCAGGGCGAATGTTTAAAATTTGTTTTTAATAACATTTCATCGCGGGCATCGGAATAATCCTTCCAATGCTTTTGTGCCGCCTCATCTATTGGACTTATTTTCCATTGTTTCAAAGGATCTGTCTTGCGGGAATCCAATCTTTTTTGCTGTTCATCTTGACTGATATCCAAGTAATATTTCAAGATAATAAAACCGGCATCAATCAAGCCATTCTCAAATAACTCTACTTCATTGAAAAAGGATTTGTATTCCTTATTAGTACAAAAACCCATGACCTTTTCAACCCCAAGACGATTGTACCAGCTTCTGTTGAAAAGCACAAATTCGCCCGATACGGGTAGATGGGCGGTGTAACGCTGAAAGTACCACTCTCGCTCTTGCAAATCGGTGGGCTTACCAAGAGCCACTACTATTGTTTCACGAGGGCTCAGGTGTTTGATAATTCTTTTTACCGTTCCGTCCTTACCAGCAGCATCCCTTCCTTCAAGAATGATCAAGAGTTTGATCTCTGATGTAATAACTTTTTTTTGCAACTTTACCAACTCAATAAAAAGTTCATGCAGTTTTTTTTTCTTTCCCTTTATCATCATTTCTGGGTCATTTTCGCAGTATTCCTATTAATTCTATTAAAGGTCGAATAATCAAATGAATGCGTTATTATACAACTTTAAAAAGAAGTTACATCACTCTCACATTTATGTAAATGAGTCACTCCTTTGGACTAAAGTATCATGTAAGGACGACAAATATTCTGCGGATTCTTAACTTCATTTGAGACCAATAAAACATTTTCATCTAGAACTGTCGGATGCTTTTCTATTGCCATAACGGATAATCTCAAATCTTCCTTATCGTTTATTCAGGTTTATCAGGTTTCTTCTTTGCCATTGTTTCCATGTCCTCAACAGCCTTCACTTCCTCACGTCCCAAATCCTCATAAAGCTTATGAACGCGTTTGACAAGTTGCGGCGTTAAATCGGTAGTTGCACCATCAATATCCTCAGGTTTATGAGGGGAATCAGTTGGCAGTTCAGCTTTGGTTTCAGTTTTAACTTTAGGATCCTGTTTTACTTCCGGTTGCGGTGGGACTTTTAAAGCATCTGTTTTAGAATCGGATGTACCGTCTTGCTTAGTGTCTTTATTGGTATCGGATTTTGGCACTGCATTGGCTTCGGGATTTGTCTCGGCATTAGATTCCTGATAACGGATTTCATCTTCCGCCTTGACCCAATCTTGATCGGCTGTACCTTCCTTATTGCCTTCTTGCTCATGAATCTCATAGGCGCGTTTAGCAATCTGCGAGTGTAAATCAACTGCAGAATTGGAATTTGCTTCTGGAGTCGACACAACTTCTTTAGCATCCTGTTTTGGTACAACTTCGGGTTTGGCTTCACTGTCAAACTTGGTGTCAGGTTTAGGCTCGGTCTTATCATCGGTTTTCTCTTCAGCGTTGGCTTGTGGCATCGCTACAGGATTGACCTCAGCTATAGCCGCTGCCTTGCTTTCAGGCTTAGCTTCCGTTTTAACTTCAGGCGCTTCTTTAGTTTCTGCTTGCGTTCCTACTTTTCCTTCAGGTTCCGAACTCTTTTTATCTTCTGATTTTTGTAATACTGATGTTGAGGGTTTATCTTTTTTCCGATCAAGGATTTTGTAGGCGAGCAATTTTATCTGGTCATTAAGTATAAACCAAACCAATGCATAACCCCACACAAAACCAGCCCATTTCCAACCAAGTGGTGTCATGAACAATCCATAAACTGCTATTAGCGTTGCAATAATTTGCGTACCGAGCACAGCGATCCATAAAATTTTAGCTGGCTTTATGGACCAAAATGGTCCGCGAGTACGTGTCAGAAAGATGGTAAGATGTCCGGCTACTGAAAGCTTTAAATACATCATGGTCTGGACATGTATCCTGTCGAGATGAAAGATCCTTTCTGCAAGATAAAAAAGACCAAAAGCGGATACAACACCAATAATGCCCAACACTGTTGAAATACTGAGTACCGTGTGCATGTCCCACGCCTCGGGTTTATCCTTATAGCGCACGTTATCACAGGCTATTGACAGGATCGCTCCATCGTTGAGCAAGGCGATCATCACGATCATAACAGCCGTAACCGGATAAAAATTAAATACAATTATTGCCACGGTCATAAAGAAAAGCACTCGTAAAGTTTCGGCTATCCTGTATATCGCGTAGCTGTTCATCCGTTGGAAAATTCGACGACTTTCTTTTATGGCATCAATAATTACCGAAAGCCCAGGTGTGAGCAGAACGATGGATGCCGCGGCTCGTGCAGCATCTGTTGCCGATGAAACGGCTATACCGCAGTCTGCCTTTTCAAGGGCAGGGGCATCATTCACGCCATCTCCTGTCATCCCAACGATATGACCACGCTTTTGCAGTACATCAATGATGTGATATTTATGTTCGGGAAAAACCTGAGCGAAGCCATCGGCATTTTCAATAGACTCTGCCATTGCTGAACTCTCCTCCTTGTTTAAATCTCCCAGGCTGGTTGCATCAAGGATATTGGTACCCATATCTAATTTTTGAGCGGTTTCTTTAGCAATTGCTAGCGCATCGCCAGTAACCATCTTTATCTTAACGCCCATTTTCATGGCAGTAGCAATCGTTTCTTTGGCATCATCACGCGGTGGATCAAAAAGAGGCAACACCCCAACAAACTGCCATGGACCATCGCCTTCAGCACGGGCAACTCCTAAAGCACGGAACCCCTTAACCGCAAAATCGTTGACGGCCTTATCGACATCAGATTTTACTTGGGCGAAATTTGCCGATAATGCTAAAATAACCTGTGGTGCACCCTTTGAGACTTTGAATGTTTTTCCATCTTTCGATGTTACTTCTGCCTCGGTACGCTTATGCACAGGATCAAAAGGCTGAAAATGCGTGACCTTGTATTCCTTTAATGCATCGGTATCCTTAAGTCCTGCTAGAACAGCTAAGTCAATAGTGTCGTTATTTTCCGCACGAGATGCAAGAGCACCATTCAAAATCACCTGCTCGGCTGGTATGTTATCAACGCTGAAAGGATCACCAAGCGTTAATTTATTTTGTGTAAGCGTTCCTGTTTTATCAGCACAAAGTACGTCCACGCCAGCCAGTTCCTCAATAGCCACCAGCTTGCTCACAATAGCTTGCTTTTTGGACAACAGCCGTGCCCCGACCGCCATTGTTACCGACAATACCGTTGGCATTGCTACTGGAATAGCTGCTACTGTTAGTACAAGTGCAAACTGTAATGTACTAAGAATAGGATCGCGACGTAAAACGGAGACGGTAATAATGATGGCTACCAACACAAGGGCGAGGATAATTAGGTAATTACCAATCTTGAGTACTGCCTTTTGAAAGTGGCTTTCGGTATGCGCTTCTTCCACCAATTTTGCTGTTTTGCCAAAATAGGTGTTGGTACCCGTGGCATAAACCAAAGCGTCAATTTCACCTCTGCGAATAATGGAGCCTGAGAATACTGCTTCCCCACTTTTACGCGAAGCTGGCAACGATTCTCCTGTGAGCGCCGACTGGTCGACCGATATCTCGTCACCGTCGAGCAGACGAGCATCCGCAGGAACAATGTCCCCGAGACGCATGCGTATGACGTCACCTGGCACCAACTCGCGAGCTGGAGGTGTTGTCCACTTTCCATCCCTTTTTACTCGGGCATTAGTGGCTAGTTTTGCTTTCAAAGCGGCGATGGCATTTCCTGCCTGGCGCTCTTCCCAAAACCTTACCAAAGCATTGGCAAAAAGCAATACCAGAATAATGAAAAAATCCGGCCAGTGACGCGCTACGGCAGAAAGAACTACAGCTATTTCTATCATCCAAGGAATAGGTCCCCAGAAATAAGATAGCAATTTCAGGATCATATTGGTTTTCTTTTCCTGAAGCTCATTAGGTCCGTATTGGGTCAGGCGTTTCTGCGCCTCAGCTTGCGTAAGCCCATCAGGAGACGATTCTAATTTTTTCTCTACTTCGTCCATAGGAAGTGACTTCAAATCATCCTTTGGCTCAGGCTTAGTTGCCAGGTTCTTTTTGCCAGCTTTGGGCTGTTCGTCTTTACTTTTCATACCGAAATATCATATTTTAAGTGAACCATCTAATTCTTAATAAACCACCATGGATTAGAATTACAGTCTCAAAACATTTCTGCTTTGTTGTACTCAATCCTCTTTATATTAAACTTTGCATAACTAAAATCGCCTTGTTTTAATCTCCATAATACTTCAAAGCTTGTGGGGACTTTTACATTATTGAGCTCTTCATACCCAGCAATCTTAATTATCCAAGTTTCTAAATTTTCTTTATCCATATAGCGTTTAGTTTCCATTTGGATGATTTCACCAACTTCATTAAATGTGATAATGAAAAACAATTCAAGACCGTTATAATTGAACGTTAGTTTTGCAGAGTTTGAATCGATTGCCATCCACTTCAATCGTTCGCCAGGCAATAAATTGGTAGGATACAAAACACTTTCGCCAAGCCACCTCAGCAGTTCGCCTTGGTCGTATTCTTCTCCTTTAGCATCAACAACTTTAAATACAGAAAAAAGTAAAACGACCAACCTCCCTTTATCGGCGATATACATGTCCCGGGCGGTAAACATGGCGGTAACACCTTTCCAGATAAAACCTGGCTTTTCTGTGGTTGCATATTGTTCTCCTTTTATATGTACCCACTTTTTATCCAACCCTGTTTTAAATTGGCCATCATGGGTAATTCTTGCATAGCTTATATAAGGTTGCCCTTCTTTTAAAATGTACTTGAAATAACGTTGCACAGGTTCGGGCAAGCCATAAATTTGTTCAGAATGAAATAGGTTACTGGATATACTTTCTGACTGCCCAAAGAGCGTTTTTACTTCTTTTTTGAATTGAATAGACAGAATTATTTTTCCAGTGATTAGAATCCATATAAAAAAACCCGCTATGATAAGTGCAATGATCATTATCTATTTTTTATCTGAACTATGTGCTTTCCATTTCCAGTTGAGAACTTCAGGCAGATCTTTGCCATGCTCACTAACATAATGTTTATGTTCAATCAATTTATCTTTTAATTGTTGTTTCAGGTAATCCCCCTTGCTTCCTAAATGTGGCAAACGATTTATGACATCGATTACCAAGTGAAAACGGTCAATTTCATTCTGTACTCTTAAATCAAAAGGCGTGGTAATCGTTCCTTCTTCTTTATAACCTCTCACGTGAAGTTCACGGTTGGCACGGCGATAGGTCAATCGATGCACCAACCATGGATACCCGTGAAAGTTGAAAATAATATGTTTGTCTTTAGTAAATATGGAGTCATAATCCCGGTCATTCAGTCCGTGGGGATGTTCTGAACTGGATTGTAGTTTCATCAAGTCAACGACATTCACCGTTCTTATTTTCACCTCCGGCAGATGTTCCCATAAAATCGAAACTGCAGCTAATGTTTCCAGCGTTGGCGTGTCACCACAACAAGCCATGATGACATCGGGTTCAGAATCCTGGTCATTACTTGCCCATTGCCAGATACCAATGCCTTCGGTACAATGCACCACCGCTTCATCCATAGTAAGCCATTGGGGAAGTGCATGTTTGCCCGCGACCACAACATTTACATAATGACGACTTCGCAGGCAGTGATCAATAATGGACAACAAACAATTGGCATCCGCTGGTAAATAAACGCGTACCACATCTGCTTTCTTATTAATGACATGATCCAGAAACCCGGGATCCTGATGGGTAAAGCCATTGTGATCCTGTTGCCATACATGAGAGGCCAACAAATAATTTAAGGAAGCAATCTTCCTGCGCCAGGGCAGTTCCAAGGTTACTTTCAACCATTTCGCATGCTGGTTGAACATCGAATCAATGATATGGATGAACGCTTCGTAGCAATTAAACAAGCCATGTCTTCCCGTCAAAAGATAGCCTTCCAGAAACCCTTCGCATTGATGTTCACTCAACATAGAATCGATCACCTCACCAGAAGGCGAAAGAAATTCATCATACTCTTCGGTACGTGCGTCCCATTGACGATTGGTAGTTTCAAAAATGGCTCCAAGGAGGTTCGACATCGTTTCATCTGGACCGAACACACGAAAATTGTGGTTATCGCGGTTCAGGATAGCAACATCCCTTAAAAAATTAGCAAGTACCATGGTATCCTGCCCCATTACTGCTCCAGGTGATGGTACCTGCAGGGCATGTTTATGGAAATCTGGCATGTGAAGGGCTTTCAGCAATCCACCTCCGTTCGTATGCGGATTAGCACCCATCCTACTGGTGCCCTTTGGTGCCAGTTCGGCGAGTTCGGCGTTAAGCGTTCCTTTTTCATCGAACAATTCTTCTGGCTTATAGCTCTTCATCCAACTTTCTAAAAGTTGCACGTGATCAGGATGATCTGCGTCTATTAGAATCGGAACCTGGTGGGCACGAAACGTACCCTCAATTTGCAAACCGTCAACTTTTTTAGGGCCCGTCCATCCTTTGGGAGATTTTAGAACAATCATCGGCCATCGTGGTCGGGTGTTATCATTGGTGCTCCTTGCATGCTTTTGAAGTTCATGAATATCTTTAATCACTTTATCAAGTGTAGAAGCCATCAGTTCATGCATGGTTTCAGGATCATCGCCTTCCACAAAATAAGGCGTCCATCCACAGCCTTTAAAAAACTGCTCCAATTCATCGGCTTCAATACGTGCTAGTAATGTTGGATTACTGATTTTATAGCCGTTTAAATGAAGAATGGGCAATACAGCGCCATCGGAAATAGGATTCAGTAATTTATTGGATTGCCATGACGTGGCCAATGGTCCTGTTTCCGCTTCGCCATCGCCCACCACGCAGGCTACGATGAGCCCAGGATTGTCGAAAGCTGCACCAAAAGCATGGCTTATTGAATAGCCCAGTTCTCCGCCTTCATGAATAGATCCAGGTGTGGTTGGTGCCACATGACTCGAAATGCCGCCTGGAAAAGAGAATTGTTTGAACAGCTTTTTCAAACCCGCTTCGTCCTGTGTGATGTTTGGATAAACTTCACTCCAAGTGCCTTCTAAGTACACATTGCCAACAATAGCTGGGCCACCATGTCCCGGTCCTGAGATATAAAACATATCGAGGTCCTGTTCTTTTATCACTCGGTTGAGATGGACATAAATGAAATTTTGTCCGGGCGTTGTGCCCCAATGCCCAAGTAACATAGGCTTAATATGCTCCAGTTTTAACGGTTCTCTTAAAAGTGGGTTATCATAAAGATAAATCTGTCCGACTGACAAATAATTCGCTGCACGCCAATAGGCATTCATTTTATGAAGTAAATCTGATGATAAGGTTTTATCTGGTGTATTTATAACTTCTTTTTCCATAATATTTATTTTAGAATGGTCTTTTCATTCTTTAATTCCCCCCTAATGTTCTGCATTTTGTTTTACTTTCAGCATACTTGCATTAATAGCAACAAAGACTGTACTAACCGCCATCAAAGCCGCACCTGCTGCGGGGCTTAATAATATTCCCCAATGATATAATACACCTGCAGCTAATGGCAGTGCAACCACATTGTAACCGGTTGCCCATATTAAATTTTGAATCATCTTTCGATGTGTGGCTTTGCCAAACAAAATTAAACTCACGATGTCGTTCGGATTACTGTTAACTAGCACAATACCTGCGGTTTCTGCTGCTATATCGCTACCACTCCCTACCGCAATGCCAACATCGGCCTGGGCAAGCGCGGGCGCATCATTTACACCATCGCCAGTCATTGCTACAAACTCGCCCTTGCTTTGCAATTCTTTTATCTTATCTAATTTTTGATCCGGCAATACTTCTGCGATAAAACTATCCATGCCCAATGTTTCGCTGACACTTTTCGCAACCTTATTATTATCGCCCGTTAATAATATTGATTTGATGTTTTCCTCTTTCAATGTGGCAATTGCACCTGCCGATTCGGGTCGTATTTCATCTGATAAAGCAATATATCCTGCCAGCACATCGTTGATGATCACAAACACAACAGTATCCGTGTCATTCGTTTTAAAGCCATCCGGAATAGCAATATTTTTTTCTTTTAAATACCCCGGACTCACAACCTGCATTTTTTTCCCTTCAACAGTTGCTTCAACACCTTTGCCCGTAATGGCATTAAAGTTTTCAGTGGCAGGCACTGCGAGCGATAAACTTTTAGCTTTTTGTAAAATACCAGTGGCGATTGGATGTTCTGACTTTTGCTCCAATGCAGATGCAAGCCTTATCAATTCATTTTCGTCGATATCTTTTTGCAGTGATACTATTTTGGACACTTCAAATTTCCCTACAGTCAGCGTTCCTGTCTTATCAAAAACAACCGTGGTAATCTTTCTTGAATTTTCAAAAGCCGTCCTATTTTTGATGAGCAACCCATTTTTTGCCGCCAGCGAAGTTGATTTCGCTACTACTAATGGCACAGCAAGGCCTAAAGCATGCGGACAACAGATTACAATTACAGTTACCATTCTAGCCATGGCAAAATCCAGTGGCTGACCGGTCAAATACCAATATAAAAATGTGGAAATTCCTGCTACGAGTGCGATTATAGTTAACCATTTTGCTGCTTTATCGGCCAACAATTGTGTTTTGGATTTGGCTTTTTGCGCGTCATCTACTAATTTTATAACCTGTGAGAGATAAGAATCCTTTGATGCATGTGATACTGTAATCTTAATAGAACCATTCCCATTGATAGCGCCCGCAATTACTTTGTCACCTACTATTTTTTTTTACTGGCTTTGATTCTCCGGTTAACATCGATTCTTTCAGATAACTTTCACCTTCTGATATGATACCATCGGCCGCAACTTTTTCGCCTGGTTTGACAAGAATGATATCATTTTCTTTTAAGGTATCCGTTTTTACATCATTTAGTTTATCTCCAGTTACCATGTGCGCTTCTGAAGGCATCAACTGCACTAATAATTCCAGTTCTTTGGAAGCTCCAGCAATGGATTTCATTTCTATCCAATGCCCGAGTAACATGATGAGAATAAGGGTGGCCAGTTCCCAATAGAAATCCATTCCTTTTAAACCAAAAACAGTTGCTGTGCTGTAGATGTACGCCACCGAAATAGCAAATCCTATAAGCGTCATCATCCCCGGGTTCTTTTCTTTTAATTCACTTACCAACCCTTTTAAAAAGGGCCATCCACCGTAAATAAATACAACGGTCGATAATGCAAATAGAATATATGAAGATCCTGAAAACTGCCAGTTGACACCCATGAATTTCTGTATCATAGGGGAAAGCAGCACGATTGGAACAGTAAGAATCAAAACGAGGTAAAACCGTCCTTTAAAATCGGCAATCATCATAGCATGGTGGTCATGGTCTGCATGCCCCATTGGAGGATTATCTCCATGTTGTGTATTACCTGGGTTCATTTTTGAATGATCAATCTCTTCCTCTTTAACATTTTCATGTTCCATCTTATTTTATTTATTAGTTCTTAAATCATACAAATATTGGATACCAGGAAGCCTTTGATCAATCAATGGTAATTTTCATTGATTGTTCATACATTCTCAAATTTTTTTCTTTCACTAATTTTAGAGACTCGCTTTTAAAGTTTTTGGGGTATAGATTTGACCACCAACCAATATATCCAGAAGTAGATTTGGCATTTTATTATGGGATAACTTTTAGTATTTGAATGAAGAGATTTTGTTATTTCGATAAAAAACAGCAACCGCAATTCGGTTTATTATGAAACCTAATTATTTTCTTCTTCGATACCAGGAAGCCCCCCAGACTATGGCAATAAGAATGATAAGCATAAAAAACCACCACCCCATGTGCATTCCTCCGTAATAATACTGTTCATTATTGTGCATCATAATTATAATTTTTTAAGGATTGTATTAAACAATTCGATCAGTTATGCATTCCTCCCATTTTTCCCATGCCATTCATCATATTATTACCCATCATATTCTGCATCATTTCCATCATTTGTGGATTTTGGGACATCGTTTTAATCATTTCGGACATCATATTGGTATTTCCCTTAGCTGTTTCCATCATGGCTGATAGCATATTCTGCATCAACTCGGGATTATTTTTTAACATATTCATCATGGAACTTTGATCGCCCAACGTCGTCATTTGATGTTGCTGCAACATCATCTTACCATTTTTGTTATTCATCATTATGCCAATCATTTCGTTCGACATCATGCTATCGCTTGCAATTTTATTCATGATTTCGTTTCTTATGTCTTTATTTAAAAGATCTTCTGCCTGAGTTGATTTGGACTGGCATGACAAGAACAGGACTAATGAAGTGACTGTCAATACTATTACTCTTAGTGTTTTCATTTTATTTTCTATTTTAATTATGAAATTATTTTAATTCTAATAGAAAGGTACGCACCATAGCTTATTTTTTTATTGCATATTTAATATTAATAGTTATATCATTAACACATTTTATTTTATGCTCGTACCTTCGATTCTAATTGAACAAATCAAAATTCTGCAACACCTGTTTACCATTATCGATACTCCATTAGTTTTCAAAATACGAGCATTGACTTTGCCGTTATTCATCGAAAAAATCTTTAGCGTTCATTACTGTGCAATTTTCAGATATTGAAAAACAGGCACCTTCACCACATCTACAAAAAATGCTGAAACAATCGCAACTCCCAGCACTTGAAGCACTACCAAAAGCGATAATGGCGCCATCAACAAACCAAAAACGGCCAAGGCTGAAACGATCAATATATCGGCAATGGACGATAAAACAACCCAATAGCTTGGATGTGGCGCAGACCACAACCACCCGCGGGAACGAACGGCATACATGGATGCCTGATGGCTAAACACAATGGCTAAAAAGGCTAATGTTTGTAAGGCTTCGATATCCAGCACTAAATAAAATTTCCCGAAGAGTAGCACAACAATGCAGTAAATCAACTCTGCAACACCTATGACAACACCCGCTATCGTAAGATTACCTATCCGCCAAGCATTTGGCAGTTGAGACGCTTGTACATGATCGGTTGTTAATGACATGCCTAGAAAATCGCCAGTAATCATGATGATCACCATCAGCATAGGCGTTAAAAATCGAATGTCCGGTAACCAACAAACCGAATACTAGAAAAAATTCCTGCACGATCTTGCTCCGCACCGAATTAATGGTATATATGAGAATCCGCTGAAAGATGACGCGGCCTTCCTTTACGGATGCAACAATCCCTGAAAGCCCTGGCTGGGTCAGTACGATACCTGCCGCCGATTTGGCCACATCGGTTGCAGTTGAAACCGCAATTCCCATCTGGGCTTGTCGCAACGCCGGAGCATCGTTCACGCCGTCGCCACACATGCCAACCGTATGGCCGCTTTTCTGATATGCTTTGACAAGTGCAAACTTATCTTCCGGTAGAACCCATGCTAAAACTGAAAAGGTTTCTGGTTTTATATTTGCAGGAATGGGTCCCGGCGGACAAATAATTCCGTCCAAACCCACGGCATGGGCGACTACGACTGCCGTTTTGGGCGCATCACCTGTGACCATTACCATACGCACGCCCAAAGCCTTCAATTCATTCACCAAGTCCTTTGAATCAGCACGAGGAGGGTCGCTAAGCGCAATGAATCCCATAAAGGTCATTGTTTCTGGAGCGCCGGAAGCCACCGCCAAGACTCGAAAGCCATTAACCTCGAGTTCATTAGCTGTTGCTTCATCAGTTGGAGATGGCTCGGTCAATTTAATGATTGTTGCAAACGCTCCTTTTACAGCACGCGTTGAAACGCCCTTGACATCAGTGTAAGTTGCTTCAGACATTTTATTGGCGGGATCAAAAGGTATGAACTCGAGTAACTTTGGCGGATTTTCTAATAGTTTTATTGTCGCGGCATCATGAATTGCCGCATCGACTGGATCCTGTCCGCCATCAGAACTGGCCAGCGCTGCCATTGACAAAACATCAACCTCATTGAAGCCAGGCATTGGACAAACCTTAACGACCTTGAGTTCATTGCTGGTTAAAGTCCCCGTTTTATCTGCACAAAGCACATCCATAGTAGCCGCTTCATCCACAGCTGATAAACGTGTTGGAAGCACATCCTGTTTTGCCAAAGCCCTTGCCCCTCTTGCGGCCGCCAATGTAAATGTGGCGGGAAGTGCCACAGGAATAGCCGCTAATACAGCAGTTAAACTCAGCAAAATAATTTCTTTTAAAGGCATGGCATGGAGGTGCGCATAAATCACCATAAATATGATAAGTGAACCGCTAATCATCGCTAGATTACGGACGATATGAAGCACCGCTTTTTGCTGTGTACTCACCACATGGGCGGTGCGCACCAACTCAGCCGTTTGTCCGAATTTAGTTTTAGTTCCTGTTGCTATGACCTCTGCCACAGCTTCCCCCCGTCGGATTAATGCGCCGGCATAAGTCTGAACACCCGCTCCCGCTTAAATGGGTATAGATTCGCCCGTGAGCATGGACTGATCGATCAAAACTTCACCGGAAATAAGCGTCAAATCTGCACAGACAATAGCACCTAAAGATAGTTTGACAATATCGCCAAGAACAACTTCTGCAGCAGCGATCATCTTCCAATTCCCATCGCGTTTCACTGAAGCCGTAAGCGCCAAACGGGATTTTAAGGTTACCAACGTTGCCTGAGCCTTTCCCTCCTGAAAATAGCTCAGCGCCGCATTGAAAATTAACAGACAAGCGATGATAATGGCTCCGATATAATTACGCAATACTAATTCGAGAATGATTGCCGCTTCCAACAAACAAGGAATTGGCGCCCAGAATTTGCGCAACACCTCCCGTAACGGATGGACCGTGGTGTCTGGCATGGCATTGGGACCAAATTGCTTCATACGCTGTTGTGCCTCGATTGTGGTCAGGCCTGCTGGAGATGATCCTTCAAACTGCGTACTCGGTTTCTGTGCTTCTGTTGCCATGTCTATTTCATTTTAGCTGATGGTCTTTATCAAGAATATCATAAACCAGTTTCGCAATCATCACTTCCTCATTGGTGGGGATGACATATACTTTCACTTTACTCTTTTCTGTGGAAATCAGGGTTTCGTTCTTCATATTATTGACCTCATCCAATTCGATTCCGAGGAAGGCAAGGCTGTCACATATTTTAGATCTTACCTGAGGTGAATTTTCTCCAATACCGCCGGAAAACACAAGGATATCCAAGCCTTCAAGTACCGCGGCAAAGGCACCGATCCATTTTTTTGTTTGATAGCAGAAGAATTTAATGGCTTCGGCGGCACGGCTGTCTGTAGCTTTATGATCCATTAATTCCCGCATATCGGCGCTTGTTTCCGATATGCCCAACAAACCTGATTCCTGATTGATCAGATGACTGAATTCCTTTGGCGTCAACTTTTCATGTTGCATTACATACCAGGCAACTCCGGGATCGAGATCGCCAGTTCGCGTCCCCATCGGCAATCCGGATGTGGGCGTAAAACCCATGCTGGTGTCCATACTTTTACCGTTCTTTACCGCTGCAATACTTGCACCACTGCCCAGATGCGCTAAAATTATTTTGCTTTTCGCAGCTTCATTTCCTATTAAATTTTTGAGTTCTTCCATTAGGTATGCATAAGAAAGTCCGTGGAAACCATAACGCCTGATTCCCATGTCATAATAGCGTCTGGGAATGGATAACAACTTTGCGTTCATTGGCATGGACGCATGAAAAGAAGTATCAAAACAGGCCATTTGTTTTATGTTTGGATAGCGCTTTTTAAAGAGTTCTATCAATTTAATTTCTTCGGGTAAATGGTCGGGATCGAAGGCACTGATCTTTTTCAATTCATATAATAGATCATCGGAAATTAGTTCCGGCTCGGTATGCTCCATGCCATGGACAACGCGATGCCCAATTGCGACCACCGAAGTAAAATCCTGTAAACATTCCAACCAGGAAATTAAATGATGTGCAGCCTGCTCGTGATGATTCGCTTCAACATCAAAACTATTTTTTTGTTGGCTAAGTGCCACCGTATAATGGAGTTTGGCCCTATTGGTTCCGATATTTTCTATTGCGCCATATATAAACTGCTCAAGAGACTCCACGATGCTGTTCAAAGAAAATTTGATACTGGACGAACCGCCATTAATGGTTAATATACAAGGACCTTTAGTCATGTGTGCTATTTTATTATACGTGCATAATCAGCCATAGCGAGTGCTAGAAGTTATTTCATTTTGATAATTATTTTCCCTTTGGCACGCCCCGACTTTTGATAGCGCAAAGCCTCTATAGCTTCCGAAAATGGAAAGGTTTTATCGATTACGGGTTTTACAGCCCCCTCTTCTGCCAATTTCTGAATATCTTTTAAATTGTGACGGTTTGGCATCATGAACATCAACTTGTAGTAGGCTGATTTCTTATTAATTAGTTTTGTTATTTTAAGTCTTTTAAAATAGAGATATAAGCGCGCAATGACGTTTAGTCCCATTTCCTTTGCGGTTTCATCATCCACTGGGCCCACCAAAGTGACCACTTTACCTTCTTCTTTTATAACACGGAATGCGTCCAAGGTGTGTTCTCCTCCAAGCGTATCATAGACGATATCGACGTCTTTTACAATATCCAGATAATTCTCGGTTTTATAATCTATGACCCTATCGGCACCTAGATCCTTTACCCAGCCCACATTAGGGGTGCTTGTGGTTGTATAAACATAAGCGCCTCTGCTTTTGGCATATTGAATAGCAAACGAACCGATACCTCCTGAACCGGCATAGATCAATACCTTATCGCTAGATTTCAGATCTGCTTTTTCAAAAGCCTGAATCGAAGTAAGGCCCACCATAGGTAAAGCGGCCGACTGTTCAAAATTGAGATTGGTGGGCTTCAACCAAACCATAAGGTCATCGACAGCTACAAATTCCGCAAAAGTACCTCGGCAACTTTGCGGTACACTGGAAAAAACCTCATCGCCAACATTTAAACCGGCCACATCGGAACCTTTTTCGATGACAACTCCAGCAACATCATACCCAATACCTGTGGGGAATGATAATTTTATGACGCGTTTTAAATGGCCTTCAATAATTTTAAAATCGATAGGATTTGTGCTTGCGGCGTACACTTCTATCAATACCTGATTTTCTTTTATTTTTGGTCTTTCAACGTCGTTAAATGCCAAATTATCCTGCACGTCTCCGTAGCCTGTTATTTGTAATGCCTTCATAGTTGTTGTAATTTGTTTTCTATTTTTAAAACTGCGTATTGCTTTTTTAGACCCTAAGTTTTCCGGATCTCCGTAAGATAATTACATGAGCAAATCTTATTTTGATGGTCCACATACAGGGATTTTATGAGTGTTTTTTCTGTTTGCAGATTTCAAGGCAACTAGCTTATTTTATGTCGACAATCGCTCAGCAGATATTTGTGAGGCCAAATTTCGTCGTAACATTACGATCATTCGTACCATATCTATATAATGGTTATTTAAGAAGCACTTGTCTTTTCAAGTCCTCTTAAAATGTCTTTAGATTCTGGAATGATACGTTTTGAGCCTATTCAATAACCTGTATAATAAAGGTAGATTTCCGTTTGCTGTATGAATTACAAAGTCGGAAATAATAATTATAAGATTCTCACTTAAAGACGCTTAAACCATCTGAAAGAAAAATTGTTCTGAAATACTTTCGGAAAAAGTTAAGCAACAAGTTTTGAAGTAAATTTTAAAATGGATTGATCTCAAACAGATGCTTGGGCTAAGATCATTTGATGGGTAGAAAATGTAATAAATCAAAGTGAGTTTTGCACAACTTAAAATCGCGCATCTCACTTGACAAAAAAGTTTTATGAAATACTACCTTCTATGCAAATAGGTTTTGCTAAGAAGGCAGTA
Source organism: Gelidibacter sp. (assembly GCF_053579655.1). Classification (NCBI taxonomy): domain Bacteria; kingdom Pseudomonadati; phylum Bacteroidota; class Flavobacteriia; order Flavobacteriales; family Flavobacteriaceae; genus Gelidibacter; species Gelidibacter sp. The sequence goes on from NZ_JBMDWE010000015.1 coordinate 88,633, forward strand.
TCAATATTTGTGAAATCATTTTGAAAACCCCTTTCATAAATTTTAGATGAGATTTACTGATTTATTCGTGCTAATTAGTGTCTAAAAAGGGAATCTTGTCTATTTGATGAAATCCCTAAATCCCACTTATAAAACTCCCATAAGGATCTTTGAACTGCATCCCTTCTGAAAATCTAAACTTGTTCAGTTGTTTGAATTCCACCAAAGCCCAAAGCACAAATTCTTTTACAAAATAACTGTCTTCTTTGGACAGATTAGGCTGATGTTCCTTCAATAAAACATCTAAAGGCGAAATGGAATCCAACAAGGCTTTATAGTCCTTATCCGTTAAATCATCTAATAGTTCAAAGCCATCCTTCTGATTAAAAAACCAGGATATAATATCGTCATAGGCTGTTTCTGAATCTTCTTTTTTCAGTTTTTCAATCTTGGGAAAAAACTCATCAAACAAACTTTTAACCGCCTCTCCAATTAAATTGTAAGCCACCACGGCAGCACCTTCCTGCTCACCTTCATAAACCAATTCTATTTTACCAGTTATGGATGGAATAATACCCACAAAATCACTCAAACGCACCATGGTTTTGTGATCTCCTGCTTTTAAGGCACGACGCTCTGCTGTACTCAACAAGTTTTCTAAAGCGGTAATGCTCAAACGTGCACTCACGCCACTTTTGGTATCTACAAAGTCGCTCTCTCGGGCCTCAAAAACAATCTGCTCTAATAAATCTCTTGCCAGATCAGGAATCGAAACCATCTCCTTCTGACTTTCCACTACTTTAGCTTCTTGTTCAGTAATCAATCGTGCGGTTTCAATGTCAATCGGATAATGGGTCAGAATTTGAGAGCCAATTCGATCTTTCAAAGGCGTTACAATACTGCCTCTGTTGGTATAGTCTTCAGGATTTGCAGTGAACAAAAATTGGATGTCCAAAGGCAGTCTCAACTTAAATCCTCTAATCTGAATATCGCCTTCCTGCAAAATATTAAATAAGGCCACCTGAATTCTGGCTTGTAAATCGGGCAATTCATTAATCACGAAAACACACCGGTTCGCACGCGGTATCATTCCATAATGAATCACACGGTCATCGGCATAACTCAATTTTAAATTCGCAGCTTTAATCGGATCCACATCGCCAATCAAATCGGCCACCGTCACATCGGGAGTGGCCAGTTTTTCGGCAAAACGTTCACTTCTGTGCAGCCAATAAATAGGTGTGTCATCGCCTTTTTCCTTGATCAATTCTTTGGCATATCTCGAAATGGGATTCAAAGGATCATCATTAATTTCAGAACCCTCCACTACCGGAATATACTCGTCCAAAAGATTCAACATCAATCGCGCCAATCGGGTTTTAGCCTGTCCGCGCAATCCTAATAAATTGATATTGTGGCGTGATAAAATAGCACGCTCCAATTCTGGGATGACTGTGTTTTCATATCCATGAACCCCTTCAAAAGTGGTTTCTTTGTTCTTTATTTTCCGAATGAGGTTGTCGCGCAACTCGTCTTTAATCGATTTACTTTGATAGCCTGCTTTTTTTAATTCGCCTAATGTTTTTATTTTTTCTTGTTTCATGTTTCTTGTTTCACTGACAAACCTTAACACTTCCGAACTTTCGGAATTTTTTTCAGTTAATCAGATGTTTATATTTTTTAAATCGAAAAGTCTTTGAAAACCTAACGAGCTACTTCAAACTTCGAGCTCCATACGTCGAGCTACGAACCTCTAATAATTACCCTCTACCATCTTTTTAACTTCCCCTAATCCGCTTTTTCCTATTCGTTTCATAATCCTCAAAAATCATTTCACCCAAACCTTTAAGTCCGGTGTAGAACGCCTTACCTTGATTAGCTTCTGTAAATTCCTTTACAAATCGCATCAAATACGGATCTTGCGCAATCATAAACGTGGTTATCGGAATGTGTAAGCGTCGTGCTTGCTGTGCCATAGCATAGCATTTATTCATGATATACGGATTTAAACCCGCACTGTCCTTATAATATTGTCCATCCGGAAGGCGTAAACAACTCGGTTTCCCATCGGTAATCATAAAAATTTGTTTGTTGGTATTCCGTTTTCTTCGCAGTAAATCCATAGCCAACTGTAATCCGGCAACGGTATTGGTGTGATAAGGACCAACTTTTAAATAGGGTAAATCCTTGATTTCAATTTGCCAGGCGTCATTCCCAAATACTATAATATCCAAAGTGTCTTTTGGATACCGCGTGGTAATCAATTCAGATAAGGCCATCGCCACTTTCTTTGCAGGCGTAATCCGGTCTTCACCATATAAAATCATACTGTGACTGATATCGATCATTAATACCGTGCTCATTTGCGATTTATGCAAAGTCTCCTCAACTACCAAATCATCTTCCGATAGCTTAAAGTCGCCAATGCCGTGATTGATTTGTGCATTTTTCAAACTCTCGGTCATGGACACTTTATCTAAAGCATCCCCAAATTGATACTCTCTGAAATCGCCTGTATGCTCATCGCCGATACCCGGACTTTTGCTTTTGTGATTGCCCTGACCACTGCGTTTGATTTGTCCGAAAATTTGATCGAGGGCTTGTTGTCGGATGGCGCGCTCGGTTTTAGCGGTAATCGCCATTCCTCCGCCATTGCCATCGGGATCAATTTCTTCTTTGATGAAACCTTTTTGCTTGAGATCTTCAATAAAATCATCAATGGTATATTCGGGCGTCGTTAATTTATATTCTTTGTCCAATTCGCGCAGCCAATCAATAGCTTCGTCAAAATCTCCAGAAGTGTGGGTTATCAACTCCGTGAAAATCTCAAAAAGCTTATCAAAAGGCGACTGAAAGGGTGCTTCGTAGGTTTTAAAGACAAAACCTTTACGTTTTAGATTCTTGTGTGTCATAGCTTCATAAAAATACGATTTTTTGTGCGACCTATAAATCTATTAACATCGATTTTGTAAATCGAATCATTCTGTTTTTTATTACCTTTAAGCCAACTCTCTGAAATAGAGAGATTAAATCGAATAACTCCTAATTTAAGAGTCTCTACTAATCAATCAAAACACTAAAACATGAAACACATTATTTTTGCACTTTCAATTCTGCTTTGCATTTCCTGCAAGGACAAAAAAGAGGAAAAAAAAGATACTGCCGTCAAAGTTGCGCAGTACACTATTGAACAATTTATGGACAACGAAGCCGTTAGCGGCGGAAGTTTTTCCTTTGACAATTCCAAAATCCTAATCTCAAGCAATCGCTCAGGAATCTTCAATGTCTACACGATTCCAACCTCTGGAGGCAGCTACACGCCTGTTACGGCATCGGACAGCACGTCCTATTTTGCGCAATCCTTTTTCCCGAACGATGACCGTATGTTATTATCGGCAGATGGAAATGGCGATGAAATCAGCCATATTTATTTAAGGGACACTAACGGAGTCATTACGGATTTAACGCCGGACAAAGGCGCCAAAACGGAGTTTTATGGTTGGGCCGATGATGGGCAGTCCTTCTATTTTGGATCCAATAAGATGAACCCAAAGTTTTTTGATGTGTATGAGATGGGTATTGCCGATTTCCGCGCCAAAATGATTTATCAAAACAATGACGGCTTGAATTTTAATGGCATCTCCAAGGATAAAAACTACATCGCCTTGGTACAATCTTTAAACACTAATGACAGCGACTTGTATGTTTATAACGTGAAGACAAGAGAAAAATCTAAAGTGAATAGCGATCAAAGCGGCAATTCAGCACAAGACTTTTATCCTGACAGCGCTTCACTTTTATACACCACAGATGATGGCGTCGAATTCTCCTATTTGATGAAATACGATCTCAGAACCAAGGAAAAATCAAATGTGCTTCAAAAGCCATGGGATATTACGGGCGCTGGTTTTACTAAAAAGGGGACATATATGGTCGTTTATGTGAATGAAGACGGCAAAAATGTAATTGAAGTCATCAATACGGCTACCAACATGCCTATTGATTTACCCAATTTTGGAGATCAGAGTATAACCAGCGTCAGTTTTAGTAGTGATGAAAAATGGATGAGCATGTATGTTGGTGGTTCGAATATGCCTTCCAATTTATATACCTATAATTTTGAAACTAAAGAACAACACCAATTGACCAACGTTTTAAATGAAGCCATTCGTCCAGAAGATTTGGTTACCGCCACGGTTGTCCGCTACAAATCGTTTGATGGTGTTGAAGTTCCTGCTATTTACTATTTGCCGCATCAAGCTTCAAAAGACAATAAGGTTCCTGCTATGGTTTGGGTGCATGGCGGTCCCGGTGGACAAACCCGTCAAGGATTTAGTTCCTTTATTCAATATATGGTCAATCATGGTTATGCGGTGTTAGCCGTAAACAATCGTGGCAGCAGCGGTTATGGCAAAACGTTTTATCAAATGGACGATTTAAACCATGGCGAAAAAGATTTACAAGATTGTGTGGAAGGTAAAAATTGGTTGGCTACACAACCGGAAATCGATGGGGACAAAATCGGCATTATTGGCGGCTCTTATGGTGGCTACATGACCATGGCAGCACTAACCTTCACTCCTGAAGAATTTAAGGTTGGCGTCAACATCTATGGAGTGACCAATTGGATCCGAACTTTAAAAAGTATTCCACCGTATTGGGAATCCATGAGAAAATCACTGTATTTGGAATTGGGAGATCCCTTTACGGCAGACTCTGTCAGACTTAAACGCATTTCTCCATTATTTCATACGGATAAAGTAACCAAACCTTTAATCGTTTTACAAGGATCTCAAGATCCAAGAGTGTTGCAAGTTGAATCCGATGAAATTGTTGCCGGTGTTCGCAAAAATGGCGTTCCTGTTGAATATGTACTCTTTGATGATGAAGGTCATGGATTTGTCAAAAAAGAAAATCAAATAGAAGCTTATAGCAGAGTGGTTCAATTTTTAGATAAATATTTAAAAAATCCATCTATGGAAAATAAGGAGAAAACTGAATAAATTAAACCATTAAGCAAGGTAAACTTTTCTTAATAGTCTTAATATCTTAAAGCTAACGGTTAAAAAAAAAATAACCATTAAGAAAAATATTAAGGAATTGAGAACATTAAGATTTTAGTTAAACACAACTTAATCTTCTTAATACCTTAATAACCTTTATGGTTCAAAAACTACCGTCATTAAAAAATAATATTAAGGAATTGAGGACATTCATTAAGGACTTAGTTAATAACAACACAACTTAATCTTCTTAATACCTTAATGATCTTAATGGTTCAAAAAATACAGCCATTAAGGAATTGAGCACATTAAGGACTTAGTTAATAACAACACAACTTAATCTTCTTAATATCTTAATGATCTTAATGGTTCAAAAAATACAGCCATTAAGGAATTGAGCACATTAA
>NZ_JBMDWE010000016.1:0-92529 GCF_053579655.1 Gelidibacter sp.
AAAGCTAGTATCTTACCCCATCTTGGGAAAGATGGGGTTGGTCGGGTGGTTACTTTTGTTCCACTATCAGCAATATGTACAGACCGCTAAGGAACCCTACAGTTATACCCAGTTCATGGAGCATTACAACCGTAAGTTTACAAAGGCCAAGGGATCCATGAAACCGGAACATGATCCGGGCAATGAGATGTATATGGACTACGCTGGCAAAAAATTGCATTTTGTGGACCGGGCCACTGGGGAGCTCATTGCGGTGGAAGTCTTCGTGGTCATCCTGCCCAACAGTAAGTACACCTATGTGTAAGCCTGCCATAGCCAAAAGAGAGCGGATTTTATTACCTGCTGTGGCCATGCCCTTTAGTTTTATTGCGGAGTTCCCAAGGCCATCGTCTCCGATAATTTAAAGTCGGCCGTAACCAGTGCCAGCCGTTATGAGGCAGATATCAACCGCAGCTTCCAGGACTTTGCCAGGAACTACAACTGTGTGATCAACCCCACCAGTGGATATTCCCCGCAGGACAAGGCGCTTGTAGAGAATGCTGTCCATCTTGCCTATCAGCGCACCTATTACCCTTTGCGCAAAATGATTTTCTTCTCCCTGAACGAGCTCAACAAAAAGATCCGCAAGCTGTTGACGGCCTATAACAATCTACTGTTTAAAATAAAGCAGGCCAGCCGTCTGGAGCTCTTCCAAATTTCATGAATTTCGCGGATTTCGATTTTTCGAATTTTGAGTTTGTACTTTTAATTTTAAGTAATTGCTCAGATTTCGAGTAATTCAAGAATCACAAGTCATAATTTTTGTTCTTGATTCTTTGTTCCTTTTTAGAAACAGATTGCACAGATTACACTGATTTTAATTTCATGGATTTTTGAATTTTTAGCGAAACAAGTCTTTAACAGTTCAGCGGTCTATGTTCTTATTAAAAACAGCCTCCCAAAATGCAAGACCTGCTCACATTTCAAAAGACTGTTTATTTAGTAGACTTTTATTAAATCCTACTTCGTAATACTATGATCCCAATTGGCACCGCTGATATCCGTTATTTTTAGATTGTAAGTTCCTTTTGGGAGGTTTATAAAAACAGCATCCTTAAAATTCATTTTGGCTTTTGCTCCCAAAGGAATGATAAGACTGTGTTTTCCTGGTTTCACTTTCGCGATATAATAATTGTCAATCACGCCATCATCTAAGTTTGCTAAATCATCTTGTTTATAGCTGATGACGGTATTGCCTTGACTATCGGTAAGCGTAATGTCAATCATCCAGGCGCCGTAAACGTCCACGCCTTCGGTTCTATAAACGTCAAATGAAAGTCCGTTGTCATTGAATTGACCTTCCGTAATCTCTAATTTCGGCTTGACCGATTTATTGTGCAAGGTTCCCCAAACACCACCATGGAACACCTGATTGGTGTATAAGGTCAATCCAAAAATTAAAATGGAACCCACCAATACCACTTTAGGAAAGATGCGATCTTTAATTGGCAATATCCCAGAGCCTAACCAAGCAAACCATTTTGTTTTGGTAAATGCATAGTTCTTATTCATGAGGTAATTGTCCATAGAATAAGTGCCGCTGCCGCTTAAGAAAAGCATGTATCCTGTAGCAATACCAAGCACGCCAATTTGCCATTCATCCAAGCAAGTCGTGCCAATCCATCCAGAACCCAATAAGATGCCCATGGCCAATCCGAAAACACCAATACTCATAAGTCTTGTGAACAGCCCAAAAATCAGAAACAAGCCTACAATTCCTTCAAGAATAGTAAAACTAACCATGGCAACATAAAGGCTATCTGGGTTTTCAACTAAGTTGAGGATGATGGGTTGAATCCAAAGTGCATTCGGGAGGAAGTGGTTGAACTTTTCGCCGATATATCCTGCAACTTCTGGATCTAATTTATTTTCTAAAATGATTCTTCGGTAAAAAGCGGAAAAATAAGTCCAGCCAATAACCATTCTTACCCCAAGCATTAAAAGCCCGGAATCGTTTTTAATATTTAATTTCATTGTATTTATCTCAAAATGTAGTTACTAATTTCTTGTGGCTGTCTTTATAAGACGGCTTGTTTGGCATAAGAAATGAGTTACAGATGAACCTTCAGGTTCTGGTAGAGAATGTAGTAGGGGATAAGCGCGACCGATTCACTTTTATCCTCAATTTGTGTGACTGTCTGTTTAGCTAAATCAACTGTAACAAGTGCAAACTGTGGTTGTTTATAAGGAATTGCAGGAAACTGCTGCTGCTGATTGGTTGTTGTAGCTGAAACCAATGTTTCATTCTCTTCATAAACTTGACACACGCTTTTGCTGGAAACTTCTGTTTGAGGAAGTTCTAGCGCCGTTTGGATGGAGTTTCGAACCTTGCAAGGTGACAGCAACAATAATGCTATTAATCCCATGATCGAGGATAATAGAACTGCTTTTTTGATATGTAGATGCGCTTTCACGCGGCAAAGATAAGCCTATTTTTAAATTAATGCGAATAGAGGAAATGCGTCTGAGCAAAAAAGTTAGGGATGCTATCAAGATTGTTCCTGTTGTTGTTTTTTCGAAATTGTGCCATTTTTTCTATCTGAATAAATTATTGCGTTTTGGCTTTCCGAAGATTTTAAGTGATTAAACAATGGTAGTTTGTGATCTAAAAACAATAAGAATGTCAAATTTAGATCATCAAAAAAGCCAACCTTTTAAAAGTTGGCTTTTTATTTACTGATTAAAGTGAAGGGGAAATCTTATTCCTATTGTTCCGAAGTGTTCCACCATAATGGCGTTTTCAAACGAATAAGCGGATCATTACTAGGCATATTGATGTAGTTGCGATCTTCCTCGTTGCGCTCGTACAGCATCCCTTGAATCCATTCATCACTGCCTGGAAAGATATCTAGATTAACATTGATCGGGCGCTTTAGTCCAGGGTATATCGCAGCACTGTAATCCATTCTTCGCATATCTACCCACGTTTCTGGGTTAAGCATGTTGGCAATATACTTTTGAACCATAATTGCTGACATGCCAATATTGGTTGCACCAATTTTTGCATCTAATAAAGATAAATAGGTGTTCATTTCAGTGCTTGGTACATTTAGTTTTTCCATGTCCGCTCTAACACCTTCTTTAAAAGCAGTATAAGCTCCTGTTAAATCATTTTTTCTAAATCTTGCTTCTGCCTCTATGAATTTTACTTCACTGTAAGTCATCATATAGGTTGGCGACGTTGGACTGGTATAAAAACCACCGTTTCCGGCTGAATATTTAGTTGCAGGATCTCCATCCAAGCCTCGGCCCACATCTAAACCTACATAACCACCGTTAACCGCTTCAGGAACAATAATGGATAATCTAGGATCTTCTACTGGAACTGCTAAGTTTAATGGGTTTTTTAACAGATTGACAAAAAACGTACTAAAGTATCGGAATCTTGAAGAGCCGTAGCCACCGACAGCAAATGGTTGTCTTTGATTTTCTGCTTCACCTCCCACAAAGTCTTGTTTCGCATTTAAAGCGTTTGAATTGATACCGGCCTCACAAGCTGCGATAATGGCATCAGCATTGTATGCCATATCTCCAGACGTTTTTTTATTTAAATGATTTAAGTAACGTGCTTTGACAGAGTGCGCGAAACGGATCCATTTCTGTTGGTCGCCATCGTAAAGTACATCACCACCTTCAACATTAAGTCCTATTGAGCTGGGTTGCTGAAGTTCTGCAATAGCTTCGTCCAACAAGGTGAAAATTGTTTGATAGGCCTCTTTTTGCGTTACGAATTTCGGCGTAATGTTCATGTTTGACTCTCCATCATAGGTGTCTTTTGTTACAATATCACCATATTGATCTGTAGTCATACCAAAAGTATAGGCTCTTAATATCTTGCCCACTGCAGTGTAATTTGGAGAATTATATTTTTTACCTAAAACAATTAGATCTGCAGTGTTTGGCAGTGCATATACATAAGCGTTCTGCCAAAAAAAGTAACTACCCGTGGTAAGGTTATTAGTCCATGAGTTGGATTCATAGGCTTTGGTGTGATGGGCTGCATATTGTGTAACCCCAATAATCTCCCTGGCGCCTCTATACTGAGCAGTTCCTGTCGTGTTTTCAATAGCGCCCTGTATTCTAAACTGTGGCGCTAAACCACTCGTTGTTGGAGCAGTTTCTGAACTGTTGACATCAAAGTAGTCATCGCTACATGATGTGGCAATTATTGCTAGCGCAATAAATGAATATTTTAAAATTTTCATAATTATAATTTTTTAAAATCTAAATCTTAAACCTAAGTCAAATCCTTTCACGTTTGGAGTTCCAAGATTATCAATATTCATGGAGCCCGCACCAGAAATGCCCGCACCAAATGTATTTACTTCAGGATCTACACCGCTGTAATTAGTAATGGTAAATAGGTTACGACCTGTAGCATAAATTTCTAAACCTGTAAGGGATAATTTATCCAAAACTTGGGTTGGAAATTTATAGGATAAGGTCACATATCTCAATCGTGTAAATGAACCATCTTCAATGAAGTTTTCAGAGTTTTGAGAATAAAAATTTTGATAGTAATTCTGATCTCTATCCACCGCAACCGTATTTGGATTGCCTGCAGCGTCTACACCTGGCAATACCACTGATTCATTTCTGCCTGCAACAGTATTGGTACTTAATCCATAATAAGCTAAGGCAGATTCTGTAGCGTTGTACACATCGCCACCTTGAACGATGTCTAATAAAAACGATAGGTTGAAATTCTTATAGCCTACGGAATTTGAAATGCCTAAAGTCCAATCAGGAGTTCTGTTAACGTCGTCATAAGTTTGATCGGTTAGCGTAGGTAAACCATTAGAATTAATGATGACCTCGCCATTTTGATTTTTTACAGGGCGTTTTCCACGTAGTCCAAATAATGAACCGTGAAGGATCGCTGCTCCAGCAGCTGAGTTTCTAAACGTCCAAGAGTCGGACAAATAAACCTCACTCAAAAATCCTGGTAATTCTTTAACCTTGCTTTTATTAGTGCCAAAGTTGAAATCTAAATCCCAAGTAACATTGGATGTCTTAGGAAGCATCTGCAATCTTAACATCGCTTCAATACCGCTATTGGTAATGGAACCGCCGTTAAGTGTGGCGTAAAAAGTTCCGGTTGTTGGCGGTACTCTAATGTCGCGTAAAATCTGATTGTCAGAGGTGCTTTTATAATAAGTCAAATCTAATCCAATTCTGTTTTCCAGAAAACGGACATCCGTTCCTATTTCAAAACTATTGGTGAATTCAGGTTCTAAGTTAGGATTTCCAACGTTAACCCCATTCCAAGTATAGGCTGAACTCGCTAAGCCATTGATGTTGGTGCCCAATGAGCTTTCTAAAGCACCAATTGGTGCGTCTTTACCTACCTGAGCCCAAGTTGCTCTTAATTTGAAATAGGTTAAACCGTTTGGCGAAGTAATATCCGAGCCGTAAACTTTAAATAAATCGCTCACCACAGCCGACATCCCCACTGATGGGTAAAAGAACGATCTTTTATCTTTTGGAAGGGTGGAGGACCAGTCATTACGGCCTGTTAAGTTCAAGAATAATGAATTCTTCCAGCCAAATTTAAGTTCTCCAAAAACCCCAACGATACGCTTTCTGGTAATCAATTCGGAAATCCCTTGATTTTCCTTTAAAATATTACCGATGCTATAAATTCCTGGTGCCAAGAAAGATCTTCCTGAACTGAACGTTGTTCTTACATCTAACTCTTCAACCGAATTACCAATCATCCCGTCAAAGGAAAAATCTTCCGTGATATCTTTCTGATAACTCAAAAAGATATTAGAAGTCAATTGGGTATGATCTTTTTCAAATTGATTGATAAAACCATCTTCTCTAGTGTCAATTAACGATCCGCTTCCTGTGACTCTTTTATTGAATTCGGTATAATTATCCGTTCCAATTTTATAAGATAGATTAAAATCATTTAAGAACTTATAGTTCAGACTGATGATTCCAATTAATCGTTTCGTCGCATCCGAGTTTGGACTATTCACCTCACTCCAATAAGGGTTATCAAATTGTTGATTTAGGAAAAATGCTTTTTGTGATCCATCGGCATTTAAGTAATCTTTTGCATTGACATCCGCTGGATAAGCTAACAAGCTTCCGAAACTGCTGCCAGTGGCATTTCCTTGTTTACTGCTCAAAATATCTGTAGTGATATAGTTTGCAGAAATGCCCACCGTGAAATTATCAGTCAAATTGGAGTTTGTATTTATTTTAAATGATGTTTTATCATAACTTGTTCCCCCTATGACTCCTTTTTGAGAGACGTCTCCAATGGACATATAAAGATTGCTTTTATCAGTACCCGTGGAATAACTTACGTTATGATTTTGGGTGGCGGCCGATTTATAGAAATCTTCAATATTGTTAAACGTTGGCGTGTTTGCACCAATGGCTTGTCCAAAAGACAACGATGATTCTGGATCGTAAGTGATGCCTGCTGGGGTTCTTATTTGAGCACCTTTTCCATACATTTTTTGAACGTTGGGTGTGCCCATAACTTTATCTGTTGAAATGGAACCTGAATAGGTCACGGTACTCATGCCTGCTTTTCCTCTTTTAGTGGTAATAATTACCGCACCACCAGCGGCTTGAATACCGTACAAAGCGGCAGCAGCAGGACCTTTAAGGACAGAAACACTTTCAATATCCTCAGGGTTAATGTCTGAAGCTCTGTTGGTGCTTGCTACTTCTAAACTGGAGCTGGTTGAGTTGTCAATTGGAATTCCATCCACTACAAATAGCGGTTGGTTATTTCCTGTGATAGATGTTCCGCCGCGAATCAAAATAATAGCGGAAGAACCCGGTGCACCACCAGAATTAACGACGGTAACGCCAGAGACTTTACCTTGCAGGCCGTTAACCATATTGTTTTGGTTCCCTTCCATAAGCGCGTCAGATTCTACAGCTTGTACTGCATATCCTAAAGCTTTCTTTTCTCTTTTAATACCTAAAGCTGTAATGATAACTTCATCCAAAAGGTCTCCAGCTTGCAATGACACATCAATCGGTCCTGCATTGATGGCTTTGATTTCTTTGGTTTGATACCCGATGTAAGAAAAAACAAGGGTTGAATTTAAGGGGGCTTCAATAACATAATTTCCGTCAAAATCTGTAATTGTACCGACCGTGGTGCCTTTAACCTGTACGGTTGCGCCGAGTAAAGGTGTGTTGTCGTCGCCGGATTTGACAGTTCCCGTAATTTTTAAACTTTGAGCAAATACGCCTTGAGCAAAGCAAAAAACGAACAGGAATTGCAATAATAATTTGCCTTTCATATTGAGTTGGTTTTAATAATTTATCTCTCAAATATAATTGAATAATTTAAAAATGCATAAATAATGCAAAAATAAACCATTAATTATGCATTAAAAGCGCAAAATCGATAATGATTCAGTATTTTAAAAGCAGGTTAGCGTGCATTTTAACAAAAATTGTTATGGTTTCAATATTATGATTACTTTGCCCTCCCTATTTAATCCCTATGGTATTATGAAAAAAAGTGATAGACAACGTTTAATTGTAGATATCGTCATGCGGCAGCGAAAAGTGGACACCGATCAGCTGGCGATGGAATTGAATGTTTCGGCGGATACTATCCGTCGCGATCTGAATGAGATGGATGAAGACGGCCTGCTGACTAAAGTACATGGCGGCGCAGTGTCTTCCATTCAAAAACTGTTTCATTATAATGAAGTGGCCGTTTTTAATCGGGAAGAGAAGAAGGTTATTGCCCAAAAAGCCATTCCTTTTTTAGAAGATGGTATGGTAGCTATTATAAGTGGTGGTACAACAAACTTGGTGTTTGTGAGTGCTCTGCCAAAGGATTTAAAAGCCACCATTTATACTTTTAGCTTGGAAATCGCTTTGCAATTAACCGATCATCCTCACATTGAAACCGTTTTTATCGGTGGGAAAATCCAAAAAAAATCATTGGTTTCCATAGGGATCGATTGCTTTCAAATACTATCCAAAATACATGCTGATATTTGCTTTGTTGGCGCTAGCGGAATTACTTTAGATGAAGGCATTACCGACGAAGGCTATGAGATTGCCTTAATTAAAAAGGCCATGATTGATTCGTCAGATAAGGTGGTCTCATTGATAACCTCCAATAAACTTAATATCCGTCATAACTATTCGGTATGTCCGCTTTCAGAAATCGATGTGATCGTGACCGAATTGAAAAGTGATCATCAACTTTTGAAGGACTATAGTTCAAAGGGGGTAATGATTTTGTGAGCGTGATTTATATCTTTTTAAATTGGAAATGACAAAATCGATTTGATTCGAATGTTCCTTTCCTAGGGTCTGATCTCGAGTTTTTTTGTAGATAATGTATAAGCTGCCAAGTTGGAAACCCAGATTATGTGATGGCTGTTGGGGAAACACCTGAAGTAACGAAAATTTACAGATCAAGAAAAGATTTATTGACGGTTTAAGTTGGTTTTACAATTTTATAAAGTAATAATTCCACATCTTCGTTTGGAAGTCTTGTGGTACCATTTAATTTTAGCCCAAGTTTTTCAAGTAGGCGTTGCGAAGCGCTATTGTCTTTGGTCGTGATTCCTTTGATTTCTTTAATGTCAAATTCTTCAAAGGCTGCGTTCAATAATCGATGGGAGGCCTCATAGCCATAGCCTAAACCTTCATATTGTGGTAAAAGTGCAAAGCCAAGGTCAATACCATTTAGGCCTTCTCTTTTATAAAGTCCGCAGGTGCCTATTTTTTGTCCCTCTGATTTTATGATTAATGTATAATTTGAATAGCCAAACGCATGTAGTTGTGGGAGCATTTTAGTGCGAATGTAACTGGCGCCCGCTTCCACGGAATCAATCGCTCTATCGCCAACATATTTGATGAATTTAGGCGTGTTCATCAATTGATAAATTAATTCGGCATCGTCTTCTAAAGTTGGCCTTATTAGTAATCGCTCGGTTTCGAATGTTTTGTGCATGGGGTTTTTAAAGGATAACGGATTTGGGAAGAGTTTGTTTGATTATAAATGTTGAGATTGGAAATTGGCTTATGGGTAGGGCGGTCGTTGTGAAGGAGGGTTAGCTGGGGCTGAAAGTTACTTAGATTTTTTTATTATTTTTACGGTTGAGGTTTATGTTTTGGCACGTGTTGCAAACGAATGGTAGCCTGGAGGGAAGATTGTTGGTGGAAAACACCAACAACGGCGATAAATTCGTTTAAGATTAGCACTTTAGCCCGCATTGCGCTTATACAATGTTAGTGGCTCGTGTTTTATGTCGTGGTCAATAATGTTCCTACAAAACTTCTCATTAAGTTTATAGATTCTGCAAGTTCTTCATCGGTGTATTTTATATTTTCTTTGTTTTCTGGGTGATGAATTTGGTGTCTAATTTTTTCTGTTGAAATTATTTTTATAGTTTTTTTACTACCGTCTTTCTCTACTCTGATGTAGTCAATTTGAGTTTTACCACTTTTGAAGTCATTAATTTTGCCTTCAAATTCTATAAAACCGTACAATTCGTTATGATATTCTTCTGTTGTTTCAGAAAACGCCAAGAAGTTAACTTCGTTAAGTGATGGATAGGGCAATGTATGTGGTGAAACTGGTTCAATAGTTTTTCCGCTACTTGTAGATTTAATTAATCGCAAATGTTGAAATTCTAATTCTTTTACTAAAGCAGGACTGTGTGTTGTAATAATTACCTGTGTATTTACTGTTCCTGAAAGAGTTAAGAATGCAGAAATCAGCTTTCTTTGATGTTCGGTATGTTGTGAAGTTTCGGGTTCTTCTATTGCATATACAATACTTGGAATTTTTTCTTCCGTTTTTCTTCTTTCAGCTTCTGCTCTAAAGAAGTTTAACAATATTAGACGTTTGACTCCACTACCCCTTTTGTTAATTGGAATATCTTCGTCTCCTGCGATTGAAACATTTTTAAAGACGTCAGCCCATTTCAAACTTTCTGCTGTTGGAATTATAGGATTTAAACTGTCAGCAATTTCGGGGTTCATTTCTTTCAGTTTTTCCAAAGTTCTGTCGGAAACCTCTTTTAGCTTTTTCTCAACTTCACTTGCAATTTCGGCAAATTTTATTTTTAAACCACTATCGCTTAAAATCTGTTTTACTGCTTCTTTTAATGGGTCTTGTACTTCGTTATCTCCATCGCTATTTTTTCTGTCTGATTGAAATAAAGAATAAAGTGGTAAATAATTTTTTAACTGTTCCCAAATTGATTTTGTTGCGTCACCTTTTGTTATGTCAAGTTCAATTTCGTTTAATCGTAAGTCTGTGATATAATGGTTCCAAATTGCTGTTCTCATTACTGCATTTTTGGTGTTGTCACTACAAATTATTGATTTTTCTTTGATGATTTTCTGTAGGTCTGTATTCTTCTTTAACAACAAGTCTTTACAGTCGTCATTTGTTGGGTGATTTGCTTTGATAAATACATTTGGAGTTGTCTTTGCGTTTGGATATTTCTTGATTACCTCAAGTTGGCCGTTTGAGTTTAGTGAATATTCTGCACTTAAAGTTGTTTCGTTTGTGCTGTCAATTACAATTGTGGCTGGTAGTTCTTCAAAGCAAACTGAAATAACTATTTCATTGTCTCCTAAAGCAAGTGCTTTTTTATTTATGTCGTCTTTGTCAAGTTTTATTACACCTTTACTATCATTGAAGAAAATATCTAACGCTTCTAAAACAGTAGATTTACCAATGTCATTTTTACCTACAAAAGCGGTCAAGTCGCCAAATTCTATTTCAACTTCATCTTTGTAGCTTCTAAAATTCTTGATTTTTATTTTCTTGATTTTCATCTATTATTGTTTTTTTTTTAGGTGGTCGTTCTACACTTGCCACTAACAAAGGCCTATACCGCCGATGAACATTATTAATGTATTATATATTCCTAATAACATGCATTGGAATAACGTACCAAACTACCCAATTCCAACCTCATATCCTATACGTAACTTTACGTAGTTTCCTACACCAATATGCAGTTTTTCAAACCCATCGTCCACCTTCCTTCGACACGGTCCCCAAAAAATCATATTTTTCAAAGGCTCACTCGAACAAGTGTCGAACAAGACTCGAACAAAACCCCTATAAAAGGCCTCCAACCGGACAAAAACGGACAATACCAGACAAAAGACGACACAACCAGACAAAAACCGACAATACCCGACATTTTCAACCCATAGGTGCATGCCTTTATGAAGGCCATTGATGACATTGACGAGGCTTGGTTGTTAGGCGATTAAGGTGTTTGTGCAGCCTAGTGTTTTGCAATATACCGCCGTACATAGTGTAGTACCCAGCAAATAAACTTATCTTTGCCCAAAATTTAAAGGAGTGACCTAAATCAATAGTGCTTGCTTCGTAAACACAATTTATGTCATTCAATTCATTAGGATTATCTGATGCTTTACTTAAAGCCATCAGCAAACAAGGCTATACAACGCCTTCACCCATTCAACAAAAAGCCATTCCGTTAGTATTAGAAGGTAAAGATGTATTAGCATCGGCACAAACAGGTACCGGAAAAACAGCGGGTTTTACATTGCCATTATTGCAATTATTATCAGAAGGCAAACCTTTACGCCACCGTCCGGTTAGGGCTTTGGTATTGACGCCAACCCGTGAACTAGCGGCGCAGGTGTACGAAAACGTAAGACAATACAGTGAGTATTTGGATATTAGAAGCACCGTTATTTTTGGTGGAGTCAACCAAAATCCGCAAGTAGCCACCCTTCGCAATGGCGTAGATGTGCTAATTGCAACGCCTGGGCGTTTGTTGGATTTGCATAACCAACGCTTATTATCCCTTGCCAATGTTGAGATTCTCGTATTGGATGAGGCCGACCGTATGTTGGATATGGGTTTTTTACGCGATATCAAAAAAATTATGGCAGTCATGCCAGCTAAACGCCAGAATCTTTTGTTTTCGGCGACGTTTTCCAAAGACATCAAAGCTTTGGCGAATGATATTCTTAATCATCCGGTGTTGGTGGAAGCAACTCCTGAAAACACAACGGTGGAAGCGATTGCTCAGCAAGTCTATCGTGTTGCCAAAAGTTTAAAGGCAGATTTGTTGGTGAAATTGATTAACGATGGTAATTGGGAACAAGTATTGGTATTTACACGTACTAAACATGGGGCCAACAAACTGACTCAAAAGTTGATAAGTAGCCAAATTACGGCTATGGCCATCCACGGTAATAAAAGTCAAGGTGCCAGAACCAAGGCTTTGGAAGGTTTTAAAAAAGGAACAGTACGCGTGTTGGTCGCCACTGATATTGCTGCACGCGGCTTGGATATTCCATTATTGCCACACGTGGTCAACTTTGAACTGCCTAACATTTCTGAAGATTATGTACACCGTATCGGTAGAACAGGAAGGGCAGGAGCGAGTGGTTTAGCTATTTCGTTGGTAAGTGCTGATGAAACAACTTTTCTTCGTGATATTGAAAAATTAATCAGAGAACGCATTCCTGTGGAAATAGTGGAAGGTTTTGAACCCGATCCAAATGAGTCTACCGAACCTGTTAAACAAGGTCAAGGAAGAGGACAAGGGCAAGGACGAAGCAATAAACCAAAAGAGAAAAGTTCAGGCGCTAAGAGTCCATCTTCAGGAGGACGATCTGACCGAAATAAGAGTAGACGACGCAGCTAAAGTTCAAAATGAACTTGAAAATGAACTTGAAGTCCAAATTGAAGATTTTCAAACCTCAAGCCTCAAACCTCAAGCCTCAAACCTCATTATGCTCAGTCAAGTTTTAAAAGATAAAATCATTGCTGTTTGCAATGCAAAGATTGCCGCAAAGGGGACGAACGTTGGTTTGTCCTTTTATGCTTTTTTTGCCAACAAAAATGACACTCCTGAATTGTTGATGGAGGCCGCCACATGGTGGATTATGACGCATAAACTGGATCATTTTGAGAAAGCGGTGAAGATTAGGGCTTTGGTGGAGGAGTAGATGAGGTTGAAATTGAAGTTGAAATTGAAAATGAACCCGATACTTCCGGACAACTCAATAACTAATTGAAATTGGAATCCTGAAAAAAGAAGACTTTAAAGTCGAAATAAATTCCGAGATTTGCCTGCCCGGGCGAATCTTTTTCTAAATCGGGAAGTTGAAACCTTAAACTTCAAACCTGAAACAATAAAACATGCAAGCCAATAATCCTCTTCACGGCATCAAATTAGAACAGATCATTAATGAGCTGGTTGCGCATTATGGTTGGGAATATATGGGTTCGATCATTAAAATCAAGTGTTTTAATGAAGATCCTTCCGTCAAATCAAGTTTGAAGTTTTTAAGACGTACACCTTGGGCACGCGCTAAGGTGGAATATATGTACTTAAAAATGTTATCTAAGAAACGCTAATCAATAAGAGCTGTTTCAAATCCCTTAATTCTGATCTCCGCATAGAGCTTTCTCATTAAAGTTGAATATGGACTTTGAAATAATCAATTTCAATTCTTTTTAAAATAAGTCTTGATTCTTAATTCTAAAAGCAAAGCGGTCTTATTTCTCTTGATTAGGATACATCAATTTAAAAGTATCATTCACACTTTGATGTAAAATAGTGGCATGGTTTTCATTAGGCAAAAACAGGAACTCCGCTTTTAGATTTGGTTTGCCTGCATTCTTCAAAACATCGACTAAACTTTTAGCTTCGCGTTCCATAATTTCGCCTTCAGAACCTACCGACACATATACATTGGCAGACAGCTTATTGTGCGCACTTAAAAACATTTTGGCATCCTTCAGCAACGATTCATTGTCCCACCATAAACTCGGACTCACGATAATATAATCAGTAAACAAGGTTGGTTTTTTAAATAGAATCTCAGTGGCTACCAAACCGCCCAGGGATTGTCCGATGAGCATTTTTTGTGCATTGGTTGGGTAATTGGCCTTAATATAGGGCTGCACTTCATTCTCCATAAAATCGATGAATTTTCTGGAACCTCCTGTGGTTGGATAATCTTTTTTTAGCTTTTTATCGATGGTAGGAAATGTGAAATCACGCTTGCGGTCTATGTTGGCAATCCCAACCACAATGGTTTTTGGCATATTCATTTGCAGATTAAAAAACTGAACCAAGCCAGCGATATGTAAGAAGTCTTCGTCCATACTACCATCCAAAACATAAATCACAGGATATTTTAAGGTGTCGGCTACTTTATAGCTTTCAGGTAAATATATATTGAGTATCCTTGATTCTGAAAGGATTTTGGATTCGATGGTGACTACTTCGCCAATAGTCAATGGTGTTTTTGAACTTTCTTTTAGGGTAGTCTGTGCTTCCGCAGAAGTAAGGCCTATCGTTATCAAAAATATACTATAAAAAAAGTGCTTCATTTATCAGGTTTAATTTGGATACATTCATTCAAATCGGAATGCTTTCAAATATAGGTTATAGGTGGGGTTTATGAGGTTTTTTTGACACGAATTTCACTAATTACACGGATTCCAATTTAATTTTAAATCTTTTATGAACTGGTTAATTTTTTATGCCAATAGTGAAGCGGTCTTATAGCTAATAGGATGTCGCTCCTCTGGAGCTAATCCTTGAAACCTTTTGTTCTTCTATTAAGATGTCACCACGCCGTGGCTGTTCTGTTTGTAGACACGGATTGCACGGATCACGCGGATTCACAACAAAATATAAATTTGTATCGTTTCACGAATTAAATATTGAATGCTTTTGAACTTCCTTTATCATCGGTTTTTAAGCTCCAGAAGAGCGCAATAGCAATAGCTTAAATTATGAGGTTTATTAATAAGCTCCTTAGGAGCGGCATGTTTTCGCATAATTTACAATTTCATTGCGTTTGATATATCGGTGACATTAATTATACCGCTCCTATTGAGCTCTATTGTGATGATTTGATGTATTTGCTATTAAGTTGATGTATTTGTTATTAAGATGTCGCCACGCTGTGGCTATTGTATTTTTAGACCAGATTGCACGGATTACCCGGATTCAAAACAGATTCCAAATCTCTGATGTTTTAGGAAGCCAGTCCTAATACTTAATACTTAATACTAACCGCAAAGCACTCTCAAAGCTATTTACATTTTGATATTTCACGAATCAAGTCTATAATCTATGTTCTAACAGCGAAGCGTTCTAAATTCTATTTAACCTAATCCTCTTCCTCCTCAAAAATCACAATGTCGGCATCAAATTCCGCATCCTTAAACTCATCTCTACTGATCCAATATTCGGAGGTGGTCATGATATAAGAATTGTCTCCTGTGGGTTTTAATTCCCAAACAATATCTTCAGCCTCATCAAAAGCTTCTTTTCCTGCCAATTGTTCAGAGTATAGCCGTTTGATGACGTTGTTATTGGCCAAGGTTTTTTCAAGAACTTTTAAAACAACTTCTTTGGTCACATCATTATTTGGAGAAATTTCAAACTCAATGATGGTAGCTTTTGCGTTTGGAAATGTGCCATTGTAGGCTTTGTATAGCAATTGATTGATATTAAAAAGTTCATGGTGCAACGAAATATCGCGATATTCTTCTGATATCTTATCCAGTAGCATGTCATGCGACATCTGGTCGATTTGCCCTTCGTTTAGATGTTCGGACAATTTATAATCTAAAAGTATGGCTGCTGCTTCATGGCCTTCAAAATCAGAGATGGCCATAAAGAGAAGTTCTTTCAGTTCTTCAGGTTTTGAGTCTTTGCCATCTGGAAACCCGAAGCGTTCCAGAAGTTCGATATAATCGGCATTGGTCCATGCCTCTTTAAATTCTTCAACAGTTTTAACACTGTTAATAATGATATGATAGGTCATAGTTATTTCTTTTTTAATTCAAATAAATCTGTTCTGCGATCCTTTAAATTTCTGACACTTCCAAATTGGTTCAACTCTCTTAAAAGGTCAATATCCACATCCGCAATTAGGATCATTTCAGCGTTTGGTGTAGCTTCTGCCTTGATTCCGTTAGTTGGAAAGGCAAAGTCACAAGGTGTAAATACCATAGATTGTGCGTATTGAATGTCCATGTTTTCAACATTTGGCAAATTGCCCACACTTCCTGCTATGGCAACATAACATTCATTTTCAATGGCTCTCGCCTGTGCACAATGGCGCACACGCGAAAACCCGTTTTGGGTATCGGTTAAAAACGGTACGAATAGGATGTCCATACCTTCATCGGCCAAGATTCGGCTCAATTCAGGAAACTCAACATCATAGCAAATGAGCACGCCTATTTTGCCACAATCTGTATCAAATGTTTGGAGTTTTTTGCCACCGACCATGCCCCATACTTTGGCTTCATCTGGCGTGATGTGCAGTTTTTCAAAACGTTCGGTACTCCCATCACGTCGACATAAATACCCCACATTATAAAGTTTATTGTCGACCATCTCAGGCATACTGCCGGTAATGATGTTGATGTTATACGAAATGGCCAATTTTGAAAATCGTTGTACCATTTCTTCGGTATGTTTTGCCAATTCCCGGATGGCTTCAGCGGTCGATAAATGATTGGTTCCTGCCATTAAAGGCGCATTGAAAAATTCTGGAAACAAAGCAAAATCACTGCGATATCCTGAAACGGAATCAATAAAAAACTCTGCTTGCTGCATCATTTCGTCCATATCTTTATACAATCGCATTTGCCATTGTACCAAGCCTAAACGGACAATCTTTTTGATAGCTGTGGCTTTTTTTGACTTTTTCTCGTAATAGATATTGTCCCATTCCAACAGCACGGCATAATCCTTAGATGACGCATCACCTTCCAAATAATTTTTTAGAATTCTGGTGGGATGAAAATCATTGGAGATTTGAAAGTTAAGCACCGGATCATGGATTTCCTTACGACGTACCTTGTCGATATATTCTTTAGGCGATAACTTGTCGGCATATTTATGATAGTTGGGAATACGGCCACCAAAGGCCAGACCTCTTAAGTTTAAACGTTCGCACAATTCTTTTCGGTAATCGTATAGTCGGCGGCCCAAACGCAAACCTCTATACTCTGGTTTGATAAACACATCAATGCCATAAATGACATCTCCATCATTGGTATGCGTGCTAAAAGTGTAATCGCCAGTAATGTCTTTATAGGTATGGTTGTCCTCAAATGTGTTATAATCCACAATGATGCTTAAGGCGCATCCTGCAATATGCCCATTGATTTTAATGACCACTTGGCCTTCGGGAAATTTATCGATCAGTTTCTTAATTTGACCTTCGCGCCAGAAAGCATCTGGCATAGTGGTATAGGACGCAATCATGGCCTCCTTAAGCTCCTGGTAATCTTCCAGGTTTAAATATTTTAATTCGATATTATCAATGTCTTCCATGGTGTCATTCAATTTTTGTTGATCTTTTGAGTAGCGATAATCAGAGAGATTATCAATTTTAAAAATACTATTTTAAGGCTTTGATGCCTTCATAAGCGACAATGGCAACTGCATTGGCAAGGTTTAAACTGCGGACATGGTCACTGAACAATGGGATTTTATACAACTGTTCTTTATGTGCTTCAATAATGTCTTTGGATAAGCCAACCGATTCCTTTCCGAATACCAAAAAGAGATTCTCTTCAAAAGGAATATCCCAATAATCCTTATCGCCATGACTGGATAAAAAAGCCATTTTCTTGTCTTGATGCTGTTCGAAAAACTCGGCTGCATTTTCATAGGTGGTAATATGGACATGTGGCCAATAATCCAGTCCGGCGCGTTTAAGTCGTGCATCAGTGATTTCAAATCCGAAAGGTTTTACCAAATGCAAATGGGAACCAGAAGCTAGGGCCAATCGGCCAATATTACCGGTATTATTTGGGATTTCGGGTTCGATTAGTACAATGTTTAAGGGCATATGGTTGATTTAATTAGAATTGTTTTATAGGGGTTAAATATGTTTTTGATGAAATTCATAAACCAAAAAGAAACCTACTCGTAAAGATATGAATAGGTTTCTTTTTGAAATACGTGAAAATTAAATTTTAGATATATTATTCTTTATAGTTTTTTTCTCGATGACTCTCATGATTTCCGCTTCATTTTTATGAAACGAGAAGTTACGGAAAATCGCCGTGATTTTTATTAAGATTGTCTTAAAGTTTAGGGCGGAGGTTGCCCTTCAATGGTTTTACGGCTTTAAAAATTGGTCGATATAACTGTTTATTTTGCCCGTGCCTTCCGTATTTAGATGCTTAATAAATGCACTGCCTATAATAGCGCCTTTGGCATATTTGGTAGCCTGTGTAAAAGTTTCATGGTCAGAAATCCCAAAACCGATTACTTGGGGATTTTTCAAGTTCATATCGGCAATACGCTTGAAATAATCTGTTTGTTGATTTCCAAATCCAGAGCTGCTTCCTGTAACACTGGCGCTGCTTACCATATAGATAAAGCCATTGGATATGGAATCAATATAGCGTACCCGTTCATCAGGCGTTTGTGGTGTAATTAAAAATACATTGATAATGCCATACTTTTCAAATAGGGATTTGTACTGGTCATCATAGACATCCACAGGTAAATCGGGGATAATAAGTCCGTCGACACCAACCTCTGAACATTTTTTGCAGAAATCTTCCACGCCATATTGCAATATGGGATTGAAATAGCCCATAATAACCAAAGGAATACTCACGGTTTTACGGATATCCTTGAGTTGCTCAAAAAGAATTTTTGTAGTCATTCCATTCTTTAAAGCCTGTGTTGAACTTGCTTGAATGGTTGGTCCATCGGCCAAGGGATCGCTGAATGGCAAACCTATTTCAATCATGCCCACACCACTTTTCTCCAAGTCTTGAATGATGGAAACGGTGTCGTTAAGGTTTGGATATCCTGCGGTAAAGTATATAGAAAGTAACTTCTCGTCACTATTTTCTTGTAGTTTTTTGTTGATTCTGTTCATTGAAAATTTATTTTCATTTCCGCGAAGGCGGAAATCTATCTTGTTAAATATGCTTTATTTTTTGTTGCCACGAATACACGAATGTATGTCGATTAATAGTTTGTCTGTACATGTTTTAATTCTACTCCTTTTAAAGGAGGAGTGGCTTCAATTCCAGAAAAGGAATTGAAGTCGAGGTGGTTTATTTTTTTTTAATTAAACCCTTCCGTCTTCATCCTGTTTTCTGGGGATGAAGCCACCTTCCCTTCATTTCGACAAGCTCAATGATCGAGGAAGGAGTTTATTGAGTTTTACAATTCAAAATAGGTGTTTAAATTTTCTATAATTTCTGAATTCTCTTTCCTTTCATTTCGACAAGCTCAATGTACGAGGAAAGGATTTTTATATTCACGATTAGTATATAAATATCAACTCTTAATTAATCTTCCGAATTTGCGTTAAGGATGGAGGCATTGTTGGAGCTCCTCGAAGAGAGCGACTGCCGACAGCCTGACCCGCTAGGGGAACGCCCAAATACTAAAGATTAAAGTGTTTGATATAAGTTTCCAAATCCTTATCCCCACGCCCTGAAAGGCTGACCACGATGATATCATCTGGTTGAAACTTTTTATGTTCAAAAACAGCTAAGGCATGCGAGCTTTCAATGGCGGGAATGATGCCTTCCATTTTGCATAATTCCATGCCCGCGTTCATTGCGTCATCATCGGTAATAGCTATAAATTCTGCACGGCCGCTTTTGAACAAATGGGCGTGCATCGGGCCGACACCAGGATAATCCAATCCAGCCGAAATACTATAAGGTTCTGTGATTTGTCCGTCAGGAGTTTGCATCAACAGTGTTTTACTGCCATGGATAATGCCTTCGTTTCCGAGTACTGATGTGGCAGCACTTTCGCCGGAGTGCACGCCTTTTCCGGCGGCTTCGGCAGCAATGAGTTTAACCTCTGTATCGTCCAAAAAGTGATAGAATGCCCCAGCAGCATTACTGCCACCACCAACGCATGCCACGACATAGTCTGGTTTGGTAGTGCCTTCTTTTTCCTTGAGTTGCCATTGGATTTCCTCAGAAACAACTGCTTGAAAACGCGCGACCATATCGGGATAAGGATGCGGACCAACCACACTACCGATAATATAATGGGTGTCGACAGGATTGTTAATCCAATCGCGAATGGCCTCGTTAGTCGCGTCTTTTAAGGTGCGACTTCCCGAAAGTGCGGGAACTACTGTTGCGCCCAACATCTTCATTCGGGCAACGTTTGGCGCTTGACGGGCAATGTCGATTTCGCCCATATACACAATGCATTCCAAGCCCATTAGTGCGCAAACAGTTGCTGTTGCCACACCATGTTGACCAGCGCCAGTTTCAGCGATGATGCGGTGTTTTCCGAGGCGTTTGGCCATCAGAATCTGTCCAATGGTATTGTTGATTTTGTGCGCACCTGTATGATTCAGGTCCTCGCGCTTTAAGTAAATCTTGGTATTGTACTTCGCGCTCAATCGCTTTGCGAAATAGAGTGGGGAAGGGCGGCCAACGTAATCCTTAAGCAAGGCATTGAATTCTTCCTGGAATTCTGGCTCAGCCATAACTTTGAGATAGTTTTGACGTAATTCTTCCACATTTGGATAGAGCATTTCTGGAATGTATGCGCCTCCAAATTCGCCGTAATAACCTTTGTTGTTGATGTTGTATGTCATAGTCTTCATTCACGAGAAGGCGGGAAACCGTTAGGTTCAGCGCAGCTAATCTCCTATTTTATTGGTTCAAAAGACCTCACAGGTTTTCCAAATCTGTGAGGTCTGGTTTAATTCTATTTTTAAATTCTTTTAATGATGTGATATTCTTTAGTCCAGGTTCAATTTCAAATTTGCTGTTGATGTCAATGGCATGGCAATATTGAGATTCCTGCTTTCGCAGGAATTCGTTGATGTTATCAACTTCCTCTAAACCAATTCCGCCACTTAAAAAGTATGGTTTGGTTGAAGGATAGTTTTTTAATACTTCCCAATTAAAGGTATAGCCATTACCTCCTGGTAATTGTCCTTTGGTATCAAACAAAAAGTAATCGCATACCGATTCATAAGGTTTTAAATGTTCAAAATTGAAATGGTCTTTGATTGAGAAAACTTTAATAATTCCTGCGAAGGCAGGAATCTCATTGTCATTGCGAGCGGAGCGTGGCAATCTGGAGATTACTTCATCGTTGTCCTCCTTGAAATGACGTTTCAGTTCCTCGCAAAACCCCACTGTTTCCTCCCCGTGCAACTGAACTAAATCTAAACCATAATGTTCTACTTTTACTACAATCTCCTCAATAGATGCATTCACAAAAACACCAACTTTCTTGATGTTTTTAGGCAACTTCGGAATGATGCCATTGAAAAAACGAGAGGATTTCTCATAAAATATAAACCCAAGATAATCTGGTTGAAGCTCAGCAATATCAGCAATGTTATTCTGATATTTCATACCACAAATTTTGATCCTTACCCCAGCCCTTTCAGAAAGAGAGGGGTTTTGATTTGGAGTTTTTATGATGATTTTGCTGTTCATTTAACTTTAGGTTATTCTCTAATTTATTGTAATTCTTTTATAAAAGTCCTTGCACTTTCTCCCGCATTATCGGTTTTCATGAAGTTTTCTCCAATTAAAAAGCCTCGGTATCCATAAGGTTTCAACGCTTTGATTGCTTCAATATTACTTATGCCACTTTCTGATATTTTTAAAAAGTCATTAGGAATTAACGAGCTTAAATGTTTGCTGGTTTCCAAACTGACTTCAAATGTTTTTAAGTTTCTGTTATTAACACCAATCATATCTAAACTAGGCATAACGGATTTGTTTAGTTCATCTTCATTATGGATTTCTAAAAGCACTTCGAGGTTTAGGCCTTTTGCCAATTCTGAAAATTGTTTAATTTCTACTTTGGATAAAATAGACGCAATGAGCAAAATGACATCGGCACCGTAAGCTTTGGCTTCCAAGATTTGGTAGGGATGGATGATGAATTCTTTACGCAACAAAGGCAATTGACAACTGGCTCTTGCCAAAAGTAAATCGTCCAATGAGCCGCCAAAATATTTAGCATCGGTTAAAACCGACATGCCACAAACTCCCGCCGATTCATAACCTTGTGCGACATCAAAGACACTTAGTGTCTGATTGATCACAGATTTTGATGGTGAACGGCGTTTGTGCTCGGCAATGATACCTGAAGTACTGTTTCTTAATCTTTCGGTAAGTGAAACTGTGTCTCGGTCAAACAAAACCGATCGTTCCAATTGTGACGTTGGAATGATTGATCTTCTTAAATCAACTTCTTTGCGTTTGTCTGCGACGATATGGTCTAATATATTCATGTTTTTCAGTCTGCAGTCTGCAGTCATCAGTCTTCAGTAGGTTGGATTGCTTACTGTGGACTGAAGACTGCGGACTAAATTTTACTTATTTCAACTAATTTTTCAAATTTCGCTTTCGCTTTTCCGCTTAACAAAGATGCTTTTGCTGCTTCAAAACTATCTTCTACCGATTTTTGGGTTACCGTAGCAATCGCCATGGCGGCATTGGCACAAACGACATTGTTTTGCGCTTCGCTACCTTGGCCATTTAATATTTTCGTAAATATTTTTGCTGCATCTTCTACAGAATCGCCGCCGTAAATATCACTTTGTTCTAGAGTGTTCACTCCAAAAAAATCGGGAGTGATTATGGTTTCTGAACTGTTTCTGATCACTTTGGTTGGTCCGGTCAATGAGATTTCATCATAGCCATCCAAAGCATGTAGAATGGTATAGTTGATATCGGTGTTTTGGTAGAGGTAGCTATACATTCTGAGCAATTCTAAATTAAATACGCCGACCAATTGGTTTTTTGGAAATGCCGGATTTACCATGGGCCCCAACATATTGAAAAAAGTTTTTACAGCCAAATCCTTCCGGATCGGGGCCACATTTTTCATCGCAGGGTGGAAGAGCGGCGCGTGCAATACACAAATGCCAGCCTCATCCAAAGAACGTTTCAAAAAATCGATATCTGAAGTGAATTTAATGCCTAAATATTCCATGACATTGGAAGAGCCACAAGCCGAAGAAACACCATAATTGCCATGTTTGGTAACATTGACACCGGCGCCTGCCGTCACAAATGAAGCCAAGGTTGAAATGTTAAACGTATCTTTTCCATCACCACCTGTGCCACATAAATCGATGCCATTATAGTCGGCTAAATCGACGTGCAAGCACAATTCTAAAAGAGCGTCCCTAAAACCTTGCAGTTCTTCAATGGTCACGCTTCGCATCATATAAACCGTAAGGAAAGATGCAATTTGGCTTTGGTTGTAGTCGCCTTTTGAGATATTTACCAAGACGTGTTTGGCTTCTTCGCTTGAGATGCTTTCTTGGTTGATGAGTCTGTTGAGTATGTGTTTCATAATATTAAAGTCTGCAGTCCGTCTTCAGTCTTCGGCTGGATCTTGATTTGACTGCCAACTGAAGACTGAAAACTGCTTACTGATTTATCCAATTTTCCAAGATCTTTTTCCCCTGAGGTGTCAATACCGATTCTGGATGGTATTGTACCCCTTTTAAATCGTACACTTTATGACGTAAGGACATCACTTGACCATTTTCATCAAAGGAGGTAGCTTCCAATACTTCTGGTAAATTTGGATCGACGACCCAAGAATGATAACGCCCAACTTCAATGGTTTTATCCAAGCCGTTGAAAAGAGATTCGTCAGTTACGCAACTGGTTACTTTAGTGGCCACACCATGATACACTGAATCCAAATTGATCAAAGTGCCTCCATAAACTTCGGCAATGGCCTGCTGACCCAAGCACACGCCCAATATACTTTTTGTTGGCGCGTAAGTTTTGATGATGGCTTTTAATAATCCCGCTTCTTCAGGAAGTCCTGGCCCTGGGGATAATACGATTTTTTCAAAAGCGTCTACCTCGTCTAAGGTTAGTTGATCGTTTCGTCTTACAGTAACCTCGCAGCCCAAATCTTCAAGATAATGAACGAGGTTGTAAGTAAAACTGTCGTAATTGTCTATAACTAGTACTTTCATATTTATTCCCGCGACGGCGGGGATCTCAGATTAAAAAGTTAAATTTTGTTTTTTGAATCTTTTTGGATTCCATTTTCGGTCTATCGCGTAACTTGAATTTAGCTCAAAATAAACCCTTCCGTCTTCAGTTTCTTTTCTGAAACTGAATCCACCTTCCCTTGAAATAAGGGAAGGAATTATTTGCTGTTTCAATACTTTCCTCTTAAATCTCCTCAGCCATCTCAATCGCCTTGGTCAATGCTCCTAATTTATTATATACTTCCTGAAGTTCATCCTCAGGTTTTGACTTGGAAACTATTCCGGCACCAGCCTGCCAATGCAAGTGATGGTTTTTACTCAAGAAGGTTCGAATCATAATGGCATGGTTGAAGTTGCCTTCAAAATCCATAAAACCAATAGCACCACCATAAAAATCACGACTTGTTTTTTCGTATTTTTCAATGAGCTGCATGGCCTTGAATTTTGGCGCACCACATAATGTTCCTGCTGGAAAGGTATCGGCTACCATTTGCATGGTGGTCGTGTCCTCGTGCTTTTTGCCTGTGACCTTGCTTACTAAGTGAATGACGTGTGAGAAAAATTGAACTTCTCTATATTTTTCGACAGTGACCTGACTTCCATTACGACTGAGGTCGTTTCGTGCCAAATCGACCAGCATGACGTGTTCCGCATTTTCTTTGTCGTCAATGGCTAATTGTTTGGCGAGTTCTGCATCTTTTTCATCATTTCCCGTACGTTTAAAAGTGCCGGCAATAGGATGAATTTCTGCTTTGTCTCCGTGGATGACCAATTGTGCTTCAGGGGAACTTCCAAAAATTTTAAAATCGCCATAATCAAAATAGAAGAGGTAGGGCGACGGATTGATACTTCTCAAAGCACGATATACGTTAAATTCATCGCCTTTAAATTGTTGTGAGAATTTTTTTGATAGTACCAATTGAAACACATCGCCTCTAGCACAGTGTTTTTTTGCTAGCAATACTTGCTCTTTATATTCGTTGTCCGTTGAATTGGAAAACGTTTCTCCCGAGGTTGAAAAATTAAAAGCGGCGAAGTTTTTTGATTTGATGAGTTGTAATATTTCGTCAATATTATTTTCGGTATCAAAACAATGCGCAAACACGTAGGCCTCATTTTTAAAGTGGTTGATGGCAATAATGTTTTGATAAACGGCATAATAAATATCCGGAATATCTTGATGGTCTTCTTTTTTTGAGATTTCAACATCTTCAAAATATCGAACCGCATCATAAGCAATGTACCCGAAAATACCATTATTGATGAACTTAAACGTGTCATCAGAATGGATCTTAAAACGTTGTGTGAAGTTATGGATAACACGAGCGACATCCGTAGCGGCATCAATGGTCTGTGTGGTGATACTTTTATCAGGAAATGTTTCAGTAATCACTTCATTTTTGACTTTTATCGACGCGATCGGATTGCAACAGATGTAGGAAAAACTGTTGTCATTGCCATGGTAGTCACTACTTTCCAAAAGAATGCTGTTCGGATATTTATCCCTGATTTTCAAGTAAATGCTCACAGGCGTGATCGTGTCTGCAAGAATTTTTTTGTAATGTGTGTATAGACTGTAAGTTTTCATATAAATTTCTAATGTCATTTCTGTGTATCTGACTGTCGGTAGACAGGTACGGAAATCTTAATAATTTTATTCTTTTAAAAAATGTGATAAATCGTCCCAATTGGGATTAAAATCTTTAATAAGATTTATTTTCCATTCTCGATTCCACTTTTTGATTTGCTTTTCTCTTTTAATGGCCTCCATCGCATATTCAAATTTTTCATAATACACAATTTTGTTCAAATTGTATTTATTGGCGAATCCTTTACTATATTTCTTCTTATGTTGATGAATCCTTTCATTGATTTGACCTGAAAAACCGACATAAATTACAGTGTTGTACGTATTTGTCATAATATAAACAAAGAAGGTTTTTTCTTGAAACATAATTGAATCTTGTCACATTATATATAACTTCTCTTGTGGATTTCCGCCTTCGTGGAAATGACAATTACTACAAATGAAAAAAGGCCTGTCGTGAATGACAAGCCTTTTTTATATTAATATTTAAATATACCTATAGCGTTACCTCACGAATGTTGTTTCGAAAAGTTCCACCACCAAGTATGATTTAAATTTGTGTTCATGTTATTGTTTTGCCAAATATAGAAATGAAAATTTAAGTTTTCAAATTATTTCGAAAGAAATTTTAAAAAAAGAATCCTGCAGTTGCAGGATCCCAATCAATAAAACGTGCTATTAATCACTTTTTGATTTAAAATTTAAGGGTAACGTTTAACTCAAATTCATCGTAAATAGCTTTGTCTTTAAGGCCATCAAAGAAACTTGCTGATCCGTATTTAATCTCGTATTTTGTTCTGTCCACTTTTAAGTTGGCTGTAGCGGTGTTGTTTTCTTTTACGGTCATATCAAAAGTATTAGGAAAGGTGATGCCTTTGATGGTCAAATCTCCAGTGACTTTATATTTCCCGTTTTTTCCTTGAACTTTAGTGATCACAAATTTTGAAGTAGCGTGGTTGTCCGTACCGAAAAAATCATCTGATTTTAAATGGCCTTCAAGTTTACCTTTCATTTCGCCTTCTAAATCCGTAACATTTAAGGAAGACATATTCATAATAAATGTACCGCCAGTTAATTGTTTTTTGCCATCAAAATGCAAGGTGCCTTCTTGAAGTTTTATGGTGCCTTCATGTTCGCCTGTTATTTTTCGGCCTTTCCAAGTGATTTCACTGTTAACGACGTCGACGTTCTTTTTGGTTGAAACGTTGAATGTGCTTGCTGCAAAAGCAATGGCTAGAATAAATGTAATTTTCATAAGGTTTTCTTTTTTTTAATTGTAATTGAATTAATGTTTAATTTCTAAGCTTTGTTAATAAAATATTTAAGGTTTTGAGTTCTTCTGTCGTTAAGGACGACATTAATTTTGCTTCTGTATTTTCGATCAAAGGATCTATTTCTTTTAAAAATTCTAAACCTTGCGCGGTAATGAATATTTCAACTTTTCTGCGATTTTTTTTACATACAAAACGCTCCACGAAGTCTTTTAAAATAAGCTTGTCGACCAATCTTGTGGTATTACTCATTTTACTGACCATCCGATTTTGAATGTCTTGAAGGTTGGCAGCCTTTCCTTTTTGACCTCTTAATATTCTGAGCACATTAAACTGTTCAACAGAAATATCAAAAGGTTTTAAGATGTTTGAAATGGTATCTTTAATCGCAACACTGGTATACGAAATATTCAAAACGGTCCGTTTTGCCAAGGGAATTTGGCTACTGGTCATTATGATATGTTCTATCTCTTTCATGTACAACAATTGTATATACAAATGTACGTTTGGTTTTTTGATTTGCGATCAACTGAAGCTATAATTTTTTGTTAAAGTTTAATTGGACGGCAAAGGGAGTTATATTTTTATACCATGAGAACCTTATTAGTATTATTTGTAGTTATTATGACGTCTTGTAAGAATGAAACAAGCCCGTCCACATGGCATTCAACCACTGATGAAACTTCTAAATATGTGGCAGAGCCTTTGGAGGTTTACGATTTTGAAGGTCTAAAGCCATTTTTGGAAACGGACACCGATAAAGTTTATATCGTCAATTTTTGGGCGACCTGGTGTGCACCTTGTATTAAGGAGTTGCCTTATTTTGAAGCCGTAAATGCCGCTTATGCTGATAAAAATGTGGAAGTGTTATTGGTAAGTTTGGATTTCCCTAAAAAGTATGATTCCCATTTAAAGCCGTTTGTAAAAAAACATGAATTAAAATCGAAAGTCGTAGCTTTGAATGACATGGATTCCAACACTTGGATTCCGGCAATTAATCCGGATTGGTCTGGCGCCATTCCTGCAACTCTTATTTTTAATAAAGATAAACGACAGTTTTATGAGCAGACTTTTACTTATGAAGAATTAGAAACCGAATTAAAACAATTTTTAAAATAATCCTCGTCCTTTCTAATTTACACAATGGAATAATTATTGAGTAGACTAGACCAGAAAACGATTTAAAATAAAGTCATGAAAAAAATAATAGGAATTTTCGCTGTAATTGCGATTGTTGGATTATCGGCATTTACAACCGTTAGTAGCGGCTATAAAATTGGAGATATCGCCACCGATTTCAAATTGAAAAATATTGATGACAAAATGGTCTCGTTATCTGATTACAAAGATGCTAAAGGTTTTATCGTCATTTTTACGTGTAATACCTGTCCTTATTCGGTGTCTTATGAAGATAGAATTGTAGCTCTCGATAAAAAATACGCATCTAAAGGCTATCCTGTTATTGCCATCATGCCAAATAATACGGACATTCAGCCTAAAGATAATATGGAAGCCATGAAGCAAAGAGCGAAACAAAAAGGCTTTACGTTTCCATACTTAATGGATGAAGGGCAGAAAATTTCTCCGCAATATGGCGCGACGAAAACGCCTCAAGTTTATTTGATTCAAAAAAGCACTAAAGGGAATGAGGTTAAATATATAGGTGCCATTGATGACAACTATCAAGATGCCCAAGCCGTCCAAACTAAATATGTTGAAAACGCGGTTGATGCACTTTTAGCTGGACAACCGATTAAACAGACTGAAACCAGAGCCATAGGTTGCTCCATTAGACTATAAAGAGGAATCCTTGAAAAACGCCTAATTTTGTTGGGTTTAAATGTTAAAAATGAATCTGAGGTGTAACACTTCAGATTTTTTTTGGTCTATATCATAAAGAAATGTTAATTTTGTCCTTTTAAATATAATAGCTATGGCAGATTTATCACAACAAGAATGGGCATCACAATTGGAGAATGACAGTAACGCCGTCATTATCGATGTAAGAACCCAAGAGGAAGTCAACGAAGGTTATATTCCCAATGCTATTCATTTAGATATTTATAAAGGTCAAGAATTTATCGACGGCATAAAAAAATTGGATCCTGATAAAAGTTATTATGTGTATTGCAGATCTGGAGCTCGCAGCGGGCAAGCCTGTTCGATAATGAATCAGCTCGGATTTGAAAAAGCCTATAACTTAATGGGAGGTTTTAGTAATTGGAACGGACCATCCACAAAATAAAACATGATTTTTTTTTATAAGAAAATTAAGCCTATCCCTATGAAACGTATTTCGTTGATTTTTGTCGTAGTTTTTACGTTCCTTTTAATAGGTTGTAAGAAAGAATCTGATGACCAAATAACATTGGTAACGCCAGAGGAGATGCTGTCGTTGATGGAAATGGATGATGTACAATTGGTCGATGTCAGATCGGCTAAGGACAGGATTGACGGCTTTATAAAAAATTCACAGAATATAGATTTTAATTCGCCAACCTTTGATCAAGACATTCAGAAATTGGACAAAACAAAGCCAGTTATTTTATATTGTCGATCTGGTGGCCGCAGTGCAAAATGCGCCAAAAAACTTAAGGATGCCGGTTTTGTCAAAATCTACGATCTTAAAGGTGGCATGACCCAATGGCGTTTTGATGACCATGAGGTAGAGGTGGACCAGTAAATATTGGGTATTTTTTATTTTTATTATTTATTCTTGTAATACAGCATTTATAAAGGCTTCTGGTATTTGTTTGTAACTTTAAAAGCACATAAAACCTAGACTTCAAGCCTGATTTAATTAATTTTTTAAAGCCATTTTTTGTGATTTTTATCTAAAATGGATACTTTAGCTCGATAAGAGGCCATGATTTTTCTCTTAACCTGAGTTCGATATAAGTATTTAGCAAAAAAGAGCCAATTGTGTTGTATTTGTGTTTCAAACTTAATACTCGTTTCTTTTCTTGAAAAGAATAACCAATAAGACTGGCGATTAAATGAGTATTAAAATTACCAAAACTCCTATGTCTGGAATGTTCTGCTTGAGGAATGTTCTTTAATTGGTCGTTAATGGTCTCTATGACCGAAAGTTCTCTGGGCAATATCTTATTCTTCATAGTCATCATCATATTTTTCATTTGAAATTTTTTAAACTTGAAGTAAATACATACGGTTTTGAAGAATTTTTATTGATTTTTTTCTAAATAATTTTTTGAAGCGATTGTCTATGGAATGACATGATCTGACTTATACTATTAATTGGGCTCATTAAAATTAATTTATAGATGTCATATAGGTATAACAGAATTGGTAAAACTAAATTATGCTGATAACCATAAAGAGCTCTTGATATTTAATGGTTCCTAACGACAAGTCTTTAACAATTGAATCTTTGTCTAAGAAAAGATTAATAAGCTGTTCTTTCTATCTACAATAAAAATAATCATGAAAAATGTTTTCTTTCTCCTACTGTTCATTCCATTAGTAAGCTTTTCCCAACAAAAGGAAAAAATAGCCAGGATTGATTCAGTACTTACGTATTTAAATCAACGACAACTCTTTAATGGTACAGTCCTTATCGGGGAAAAGGGTAAAGTTCTTTATGAGAAGGCGTTTGGTATTGCCGACCCTAAAACTTTAACACCCTTAACATCCGCTTCATCTTTCAACCTCGCTTCAGTATCAAAACAGTTTTATGCCATGATGATCATGATGCTAAAAGAACAGGGGAAATTGAATTATGATGATCTTGTTCAAAAACATCTGCCCATTTTCCCTTATAATAATATCACTATTCGTCAGTTGATGAACCAAGTATCTGGCCTACCTGAATATTTCGAGATTGCGGAAGGCAATATGATTTTACTTGATACGCTCACGAATCAATCGATGCTCAAATTACTAGCGGAAAAAAAACCGGCGCTTTTATTTGAGCCAGGGGAGCGATGGGAGTATTGCAACACCAACTATACAACGCTTGCTTCTGTCATAGAAAAAGTTTCCGGGACAACCGTTGATAAATTCTTTGAAAAAGAAATTACAGCACCATTAAAATTATCCAACACCTATGTATATAATCTTACTATGAAATCCTATCCAGCATCTCGTGTGTTTGGCTTTCGTTATGTTGGTGGTAAACCAGAACTGAATGATCTCACACGCATTGATGGCATTGTAGGCGATGGAAATGTTTATGCTTCAGTTGAAGACCTTTACAAATGGGATCAGGCACTTTATACTGAAAAACTGGTAAAGAAATCGACATTTTCAGAAGCAATCACACCAGGCAGGTTAAATAATGGTGATAAAACAAAATATGGTTTTGGCTGGCAAATTATTGAATCAGGTAAAATACTTGCTCACACTGGTCATTGGGCAGGTTTTGGATCCCTCATTGTCCGCTATATCGATAAGAATCAAACACTGATCTTACTTGACAACTCTTCCAATTCTTATGCTCATAATCTTATAAGAAACATTTGGGAAGATAAATCCATCACACTACCCACTACCCATCTCATCACGAATGTGAAAGTGATTGATGGCACTGGTCTTCCTGCTTTTGAAGCAAGTGTGCGAATTGTTAATGATCGCATTGGTGATTTGGGTAAACTCACGCCTTTCCTTAACGAGACTGTTACTGACGGTAATGGAAAAATACTTTCCCCTGGTTTTATTGATAACCACAGTCATCACTACGGAGGACTCGAAGATCATCCGTCGGCTATAGCTGTTATTAGCCAAGGTATCACTACAATTGTTGCTGGTCAGGATGGTGAGTCGGTACCTATTGATTCTATTATCGCGTCGATAAATAAAATTCCGACAAGTGTGAATGTCGCTACTTATACAGGACAAGCATCACTGCGCGAAAATTATATGTCAGACAGCTTATTGCGAAATGCCACCAATTCAGAAATTGATTCCATGAAGGTCATGCTTGAAAGTGAGATGGATAAAGGTTCACTTGGCTTAAGCACCGGCCTCGAATATGAAGCCGCATTTTACAGTACACGAGATGAGGTAGTGGAATTATCTAAAGTTGCCGCGTTAAAAGGAGGTCGCTATATCAGCCACTTACGCAGTGAAGACATTCATTTAGAAGAAGCTATTGATGAAATTATTGAAATAGGGAGACAGGCAAAAATTCCTGTGCAGATCACACACATCAAAATTGCGATGCGCAGCAAATGGGGCAACTCTGATAAAATATTACGCCAATTAGAAACGGCACGTCTCGAAGGCATTAACATTACAGCTGACGTTTATCCGTACACTATGTGGAACTCCACACCACGTGTTTTATTTCCCAATAAAGATTTTGACAATCTCAAGAGTGCTGAATTTGCTACACGCGAATTGTTTGATCCCGAAGCTTCGGTCATGGTTAAATACACACCAAATCTTGCATGGCAAGGAAAGACTGTTAGTGAAATAGCAAAAATAAATAATGAAAGCACGGCACAAAGTCTCATGCGCATCATCCGAGAATCTGCTGCACCTGGAGAAGATGCTACTATCATAGCTAAAAGTATGAGTGAAACTGATATCAGTAATTTTATTAAGTGGCCTTTTAGCAGTATTTGCACAGATGGAGTGATGCGAGGTCATCCACGTGGCCATGGATCTTTCACACGTGTGCTCGGTCGTTATGTTCGCGAGCAAAAACTAATTCCCCTTGAGAACGCTATTCAAAAAATGACGAGTCTTGCGGCAGAAAATGTTGGAATTAAAAATCGTGGTCTCATTGCACCTGGTTACTTTGCGGATCTTGTTTTGTTCGATCCTGACACCATTATTGACAAAGCAACTGTTGAAAATTCTTCGGCCCTTTCTGCAGGAGTTAATTATGTTTGGGTCAATGGTAAACTAGTTTATCACGATCAGAAAGCGGTACCTAATTTTTCGGGGAGATTTGTAAAGCGAGGGAATTGATTTCAGAAAGAAAGTTTGAAAAAATATAAACGATTAACAAAAGAGACATTACAATATTAAATAATAGATAGTAATTATGAAAAATACAATTGATGGGAAAGCGCTAGTATATGCTGATGGCGCATATAACACTCCTAATGGTAAAACTGCACATGGATTGGTAAGATTCACGAATAGATATGAAGTAGTAGGTGTGATTGATCATAAATATGCAGGTCAGGATGCAGGTATGGTCCTTGATGGCAAACAGAATAATATCCCCATCTTCAAAGATTTGAAAGAGGCTATGGAAAAACTTGGTTCGGCTAATAAGCCTGAATCAATGGTTATTGGTTTAGCTCCCGATGGTGGACGATTACCAGCTGAAGCAAAAGATACCATAAAAGAGGCATTGAAATTGGGATTGAATATAGATAGTGGTTTGCATGATTTTTTATATTTAGACTCCGAACTGATGGCCATTGCAAAAAAAAATAATTGCCGTGTGAGAGATGTGAGACGAACACCCGACCGTGATCAATTACATTTCTTTACAGGAAAGATTGAAGAAGTCGATTGTTTGAAAATTGCCTTATTGGGAACGGATTCAGCAATTGGAAAAAGAACTACAGCATGGATTATTGTACAAGCTTTCAGAGATGCTGGATTAAAAGCTGAAATGGCAGGAACAGGTCAAACGGCTTGGATGCAAGGAGCGAAATATTCCATGATTATGGATAGTTGTATCAACGACTTTGTTTCTGGAGAAATAGAACATGCTGTTCATGAAGCTTGGAAAAATGAATCTCCTGACCTCATTATGATTGAAGGACAAGGGAGCTTGATGAACCCTGCATATCCAGGAGGTTTTGAAATTTTGGCTGCCGGAAGGCCTGATTATGTGATTGTCCAACATGCGCCGAAAAGAATGGAATATGACGGTTTCCCAGGTTATAAATTGCATTCCATAAAAGAACAAATCAATGCTATTGAAACCATTTCAGGTAAAAAAGTGATTGCAATAACTCTTAACCATGAAGATATGAGAAAGGATGAAATACTATCTGCTTGTGCAAAAATCAAAGAAGAAACTGGCTTGCCAACTTTTGATGTTCTCGAATACGGAGCTGAAGAATTGGTTGAACTTTTAAAATCTTATTTAAAATAATTCACTCCTTTATCGTAGAAATCAATAGAAAAATATCTACTGAAATTATTACATCAAAATTGTTACTAGAATGAAAATTACAGCCATTGAATACTTTAGGTTAGATATGCCATTGGCTGTCCCTTATACTATTGCTTATGAAACGGTAAGCAAAACCACCAACATTATTCTAAAACTAACAACGGACACAGGACTAACAGGTTGGGGATGTGCTGCACCCGATTTAGAGGTAACTGGTGAAGTAGCGGAGGATGTTATCAATAATATTGATACGGTCATTGTTAACTTACTGAAAAATCAATCGCCATTTCATATTGCACAATACACGCATCAACTTAAAACAATATGCCCAAATGCCTCATCAACCATTGCGATGGTTGATATGGCATTATATGATCTAATGGCACGAAAAGCACAAGTGCCTTTATATCAATTGCTGGGAGGTTATAGAACAGAAATACCAACAAGTATCACTATCGGAATTTTACCATTGTCAGATACGTTGCAACAAGCTGGTGATTTTTTGAAACAAGGATTTTCAATTATTAAACTAAAAGGTGGAGTAGACGTAGCAGAAGACATAGAAAAAGTATTGAAGTTGCGTGAAAAACATGGTAATGAATTTTTGCTTCGATATGATGCGAACCAAGGTTATACACCTAATGAAGCCATTGAATTTATAAACAAAACGAAAAGTGCAAAAATCGAAATCCTAGAGCAACCCACTGATCAAAAGAAGGAAGCGCAATTAGGTGAAGTTTCCAAAAAAATTGATGTACCTGTAATGGCTGATGAGAGTATTAAGACACTTAAGGATGTGTTCAGATTGGCAAGTAAAGACTTGATCGATATGGTAAATATCAAGATCATGAAAGTCGGCGGCATACTTGAATCACAGCATATCAACTCTGTAGCTCAAGCTGCAGGAATGAAGGTAATGATTGGTTGTATCGATGAATGTGCTTTAGGAATTTCGGCAGGACTCCATTTTGCATTGAGCAGTCCGAACATTGAATACGCAGATTTAGATGGGAATTTGGATTTACTTGGAGATCCTTTTGCTAATTTATTCGAACTAAAAAACGGAATATTATATCCTTCCAATTCTTATGGATTAGGGAATGTTAAGCTTTAGGTAAATATAATTTTAGACTATTGGCGTAAAGTAACGAATTTGAGTTTTGACAAAGGCGGAAGGATTAATCAACACCAAACACAAAAGCCGGGGCGTAGCAGTATGACTAAATCTAATGTTAGGATTATGGCCGAGAGTACCGTCCTTGAAGATTTGGACACAGGTAAAGTAGCGTCAATGTCGCTATTTTAAAGCAAAGGGTACTTGAAGACCATCAAGTCGATGGTACAGATGAAACCCTTAAAAACGCAATGAAAAAACTATTGTCTTTACAGGTCAGAGTACATCATACATCAATATTGAGATTATGTAGAAATACATATAAGTGAAAAATCAAATGAGAAAACCACAAAGGAAACCCTTAAATGGGTGCCTATCGCAATTAGTAATGCCAAATAGAATTTTGCAGGCAACTATCATAAGATCAAGGGTAAATACCTGCAATTATACCTAAATGAGTTTGTTTATAAGCTTAATAAAAGATATTTTGGAGAGAATCTTCGACAGGCTTGTTATTGCTAGCATTACAGGATTATGACCAATTACGGATATACAGATTTTTTTAAATTTTATTCTTTTTATTCCATGTTTTATTTTTCTATGTTAAAACCAATTGATATATTTCCTTTTTATTAAAAAAAAGTTAAATTTAGTGCCTGTCAATAATTAATTAATTAATCAAACACCTTAAGAGCACTTGAAAGTATTTCAAGACTGTGAAACTGTATTATGGCAAAAGCTTAAGCAAGGTAATACTGAAGCTTTAGGTCTGCTTTACGATAGGTATATTGACGACTTGATTTTATACGGAACGAAATTTTCACAGGACAAACAAACTGTGATGGATGGTATACATGATTTGTTCATCAATCTCTACAAATACCGAAATAGTCTGACTGATACTGACAATGTCAAATACTACCTACTGCGTTCCTTGAAGAATCAGATTCTTAAGGAGTCAAAAATTAAACATATTTTTATTCCTAATACTCTTCTTCCAAAAAGCTATATGAATAAAAATAGCACAGCTTCCCATGAAGATCATATTATTGAAACAGAATATTTAGATCAAAAGTCATTTAGATTAGCTGATGCCATAAATAGTTTGAGTAAAAAGCAGAAGCAGTGCATCTTTCTGCGCTTTAATGAAAATCGTCAATATGACGAAATAGCAGAAATAATGAATGTTTCTGTAGAGACCTCCAGAACAATTATCTATCGAGCAATAAAGGTGCTACGATCTAATCTAACAACAATTGCACTTTTATTTTATATATTTCTTTAAAAAATTGTCTATAAAACCAAAATTACTGACTTATATCTATTAACGGCTTGTATTTTATGTATGGAATTGTTTCAGCAAAGCAATACAATTGAACTTATGATAGATTCATAAAGTATGAATATTACAGATAAAGAGAAAAAACAATTACGAAACAGAATATCATTGTCGGTTTCAAAATACATACAACGCCAACGTTATTTGAAATATGGATTCGGACTGTCAGCAGCATGTATTCTTGCATTCTTTGTGCTAACCCAAAACGAGAATATCCATCAGCAATCGTCTCCAATAGACAATTTTGTTAAAACATTGGTGGTGCAACCAATTCCAGGTCAAATCCAACTTGTTTTAGGTGATCAACAAAATATTAACATTGAGGAAACAGAAACAGCAATAAGCTATTCAAATACGGGAGAACAAATTACTATTGGTAATTCCAAGTCGGTAAACCAAAAAACTCTCAAAGATCAAAAGGTTGTTTTTAATACCCTGATTGTGCCATACGGAAAACGTTCTTCTATTGAATTGGCCGATGGTAGTAAAGTATGGCTCAATTCAGGGTCTAAATTGGTTTTCCCTGCTGCTTTTACTAAAGAGAAACGGGAAGTGTATCTTGAAGGTGAAGGGATCTTTGAAGTTGCTCATGATGCATTACATCCATTTATTGTAAAGTCCGGAGATCAGAATATTGAAGTTCTTGGAACCATATTTAATGTTAGTAATTATAACGATGATCATGCTATAAATACAGTTCTTAAAAGTGGTAGTGTGAAAATAAGTTATAATAATTCAAAATCACTGAACTTTAATGAAAGTGTTGTATTAAGTCCAAATACAATGGCAGTATATGACAGAAATGATAATAGTATTAAAACCCAAAAGGTCGATGTCCAAAAATATTTTTCGTGGCGAGATGGTATTTTTATTTTTAAGAATGATTCATTGGAGTCGATTATGAAAAAAGTCTCGAGATATTACAATATTGCAATAGTCATCAATGACAAAGAATTGGCGAGCACCACTTTTTCTGGGTTTCTAGATGTCAATGAGAATGTAGAAAACGTTATTAAAACCATTCAAGAAACCACAAAATTTGATTACACTATTATTAACAATAAACTCAATATTAACTAAAAAAAATTGAAATAATTAGAGCATAATCAGACACCATGAAAAACCAGAAGATGCGTCAACATCCTCTGGAATTGAAGAATTAACATCACTGAAAGCACAGTTATATTAACCACTAAAACAAAATTATGAATAAATATGAGAACCCTTATCCCAAACAAAGGATAAAATCTTTTAGATACTACTTGCTACATATTATGAGAGTCTTTCTATTATTAATGACTATTGGTTTGGGATCTGTTTTTGCCAACAGCAACTCAGCTCAGACTAAAATAGATATCAATGTGAGAGACATATCTTTAGAAGAATTATTTAAAGAAATTCAAACTAAAAGTGAATTTATCTTTTTCTATAAAG
This sequence comes from Gelidibacter sp., assembly GCF_053579655.1. Lineage (NCBI taxonomy): Bacteria > Pseudomonadati > Bacteroidota > Flavobacteriia > Flavobacteriales > Flavobacteriaceae > Gelidibacter > Gelidibacter sp. Next base: position 37,861 of record NZ_JBMDWE010000016.1, read on the forward strand.
ACGATGTAATGAATCATAAAGTGTCTCTAAAATTGAAGAAAGCTACCCTTTCCGCAATTTTGGATAAAGCATTTGAAAATACCAATCTGACCTATGTCATCGATAATAGACAGGTGGTTATTAAAGAAGAAGTGAAATCGCCAATAAAAACAACTTCTGTCAAAATGGAAATTCAAGATCGAACCATTAAAGGAACTGTTTTGGATGATACTGGTGCACCTCTAGCAGGAGCGACGGTTATCGTTAAAGGAACATCGAAAGGTGTTACTACCGATTTTGATGGAAATTTTGAATTGAAAGTTTCTAATGATGCCACTACTTTGGTGATCTCATATTTGGGATATGTAACTCAAGATGTCAATATCGTAGGCAAAACAACTTTAAATGTAAAGATGGCTGCAGATAATATGGCACTTAGTGAAGTGGTAGTAATTGGATATGGCACAGAGAAAAAAGCTTTGTTAACAGGTTCTGTATCTGCCATTAGCTCTAAAGAAATTGAAGATTTACCAGTTTCAGGAGTTGATGGAATTTTACAAGGTCAAGCATCTGGTGTTCAGGTATCACAAAATTCAGGAACTCCTGGTGGTGAAATGTCTGTTAGGATTAGAGGTTTGAGCTCCATTAGTGGATCAAGTCAACCATTATATATCATTGACGGCATTCCGGTAACTACTGGGAATTTTGGTATGATTGGCTATGAAGGTCAAGGCTCAAGCGCAATTACGGATTTAAACCCGAATGATATTGAATCCATCAGTATTTTGAAAGATGCTTCCGCAACCGCTATTTATGGAGCAAGAGCTTCCAATGGGATTGTTTTGATTACGACTAAAAGAGGAAAAACTCAAAAATCAGTAGTGACGGCAAGTGTTTATACGGGTGTTCAAAGAGCTTGGAACCGTTTGGATATGCTAAATTCGAGACAATGGATGGAATACAGAAATGATCTCACCAAATCTACGGTCTTTACTCAAGAACAAATGAATAATATCACTGTTGATACGGACTGGCAAGATGTGATTTTTAGAACGGCGCCTATCAATAGTTATGAGTTATCGGCCACGGGCGGTTCTGATAAAACGAAATACTACATGGGAGGTACAATGTTTAAACAAGAAGGTATTTTGATTGGTACCGATTATAAACGATTGAACGGAAGGGTAAATTTAGACCATGAATTGTCCGAGAAATTCTCAATTGGTACAAGTATTGGTTTGACTTATTCAAAAACAAACCGTGTAGAAGGTGACCAAACAACTCAAGGGCCACTTCCTAATGGTATTTCTACACCTGCAATTTTCCCGGTGTTTAATCCAGATGGTAGCTACAACCAAAATGGGCCTTATTCAAATCCGGTCTCTATTGCGAATGAAGCCATCAATCAAAACTTCTCTTACAGAACGAATTCAAACGTGTATCTAGATTATAGAATCACTCCAGATTTGACATTTACCACCAAATGGGGTGTTGACTTCTTGAATTTTAGAGAACATGCATTTGAGTCTAGAAAGACAGTTCAAGGAGCTAAATACAATGGTTTAGGATTTGAGACTTATAGCAATATAATTAACGTAGTTTCTAATAATATTCTTAAATATAAACACGATTTTGACAAACATAAAATCGAATTTTTAGCAGGATATAGTTTCGAAAGCTATGAATACCGAAATTCTTTCATCAGAGGCCAAGATTATGCTGATGATAATTTACAATACATCAGTGCGGCATCTACAATTGTTTCTGCGAGTGCGAGTGCTACAGATACGGGTTTAAGATCCTATTTTGGAAGAGCTAACTATAATTATGACAATAAATATCTGTTTGATGCATCTGGTAGATTTGATACTTCTACAAAATTTGGAGAAAACAACAGAACAGGGTTTTTCCCAGCAGGATCTGTTGCATGGAGAGTTATAGAAGAAGAATTTTTGAAAGACAGCAACATTTTTTCAGACTTAAAACTACGTGCGAGTTATGGTCTTACAGGGAATGATGATATTAGTCCGTTCCTCTTTTCAGAATTATATGGTAATACATCATATGGTGGTCAACCAGCGATTTATCCAAGTAATATCCCAAATCCTGATTTGAAATGGGAAACTACACGTCAATTAAACCTTGGTTTGAATCTTGGTTTTTTCAATGATAGATTAGCAATTACTGCAGATTATTATGACAAACAAACCAATGATTTATTATTAAGTAGACCGCTCCCATTGAGTTCTGGGTTTTCATCCATCACTCAAAACGTTGGTAAAGTTGAAAATAAAGGAATTGAGATTACCGTGTCTTCAAGAAACTTTGTTGGAGAATTTATTTGGAGTACACTCTTCAATATTTCAGGTAACAGAAATAAAGTACTTGAGCTTTACAATGGCCAACCAATTGATGATATTGGAAGAGGTGGTAACAGAATCATGGAAGGTCAACCTATCGGTATCTTCTACAGTTTCGAATCACTAGGTGTAGATCCTTCTACTGGAGATATTGTTTATGCTGACACAAACTTTGATGGCGTAATTACTTCTGAAGACAGAACGATTGTTGGAAATCCACATCCAGATTTTATTGGAGGTCTTACAAATAATTTCTCTTACAGAGGATTCGATTTTAGCGTATTCCTTCAAGGTTCTTACGGAAATGACGTTTTCAATGGTTCTAGATTATATTTGGAATCTCTACAGGGTGGGGATAACCAAATAGCGGCTGTCACTAGAAGATGGAGACAACCTGGAGACATTACAGACATTCCAAGGGCGACTTTAGAGCCCGTGGCAACACAAAACAAAAGAATCTCCTCTCGTTTTATTGAGGACGGATCTTATTTAAGGGTCAAAAATGTGACTTTTGGATATACACTGAATCAAAAGACGATGCAAAAAATGTTTTTCACTAGTGCTCGTTTCTATTTCAGCGTTCAGAATTTGTTCACCTTTACCAATTATTCAGGCCTAGATCCTGAAGTGAATTATAGAGGAGACGATAATTCGGTTATTGGCACCGATTTCTTTACCTATCCACAGGCACAAACATTCACTTTCGGTGTTAATTTAAAATTATGATGACGATGAAAAAGATTTCTATAATAGTTATGGTATTATTGACAGCCATGTCTTGTAATACCTTGGAAGTGGAACCTCAAAATTCCATTCCCGCAGCTGGTGCTTTCCAAACTAAAAAAGATATTGATAGAGGAATTCTGGGTGCTTATGCGAGCTTTCAGAGTTTAGGCTACTACGGTAGAATTTATGCCATTTATTCAGACTTGGCCGCAGATAACTTAATCCATTCTCCGGATGCTACGGCGTCTGATAATGCTGAAGTAGACAACAATAACATTCTTCCAGAAAATGGTTTCGTGCGTGGAATGTGGGTTAGCTGTTACGATGGTATTAATGTTGCAAATAATGTCATAGATAAAGTTCCAGTTATTGAAGATATGACTGAAGATGAACGCAATGCTGCTTTAGCTGAATTGTACTTCATCAGAGCGTTAAACCATTTTAATCTTATGAATTATTTTGGAGCTATTCCTTTGAAACTGCAACCAACTGTTGGGGTGACAAGTTTAGATGCTCCTCGAAATTCTGTAAGTGAGGTATATGCGAAAATTATTGAGGATTTAACGTTTGCTTCGAAATATTTGAGAACTTCTGGTGTCAAAACAAGAGCAACAAAATATGCTGCAAAAGCACTACTAGCGAGAGTTTACCTTTATAAAGGTGACTATGCGAAAGCTTCAGATTTGGCGAATGAGGTCATTGAAAATGGTAATTATACCATATTATCAAATTATGCTGATATTTTTGCTGACGATGGATCTTCAGAATCGATTTTTGAAATCTATTTTTCTCAAACAGAGAGAAATAGAATAGCAGAATATAATTTTCCCAAATCCTTAAATGGAAGACGTGAAGTGCAACCAGATCCGTCTGTTTTGGCGGCTTACGAAGTGAATGACAAGCGTTTTGATGCCAGCGTTGCATTTGCCGGTTTAGAACCTTATGCTATTAAATATGACGACTTAAGTTTAGGAGCAGACAATTTTATTGTCATTCGTTTAGCAGAAATGTATTTAATTAGAGCAGAAGCAAAAACGAATCTCAATGGTGATATTGCTGCGATAAAGGATGATATAAATGTGATTAGAAAAAGAGCCAACTTAAATAACACCAAGGCAAATACTATTTCCCAATTAGCTACTGCTATAGAAAATGAAAGACGTGTGGAATTTGCATTTGAAGGTCAAAGATGGTTTGATTTGGTAAGAACGGGAAGAGCGATTGCTGTTTTGCCAAATGTCAAGAGCATCAACCAAACCTTATTTCCAATTCCATCTGATGAAATCCAAACTAACAATGATCCAGGGATGACTCAAAACCCAGGATACTAATCAACTAATGACCATCTTAAATATAGATCTTATGAAAACTAAATTTCTAAATTACCTAATGATAAGTGTCTTCTCTTTAGCATTTTTTTCATGCCAAAAGGATGATGATGCGCTTGAACCACAATCACAAGCAGAATTTACTGCAAGTGCAAAAGAAGTGAAAATTGGCGAAGACATCCAGTTTACCAACAATTCCCAAAATGCTACGGCATACCTATGGAGTTTTGGAGATGGGACCACATCCAAGCAAGTGTCACCAAAAAAATCTTACCAATCCAGTGATGTGTTTTTGGTAAGTTTGGTTTCTACAGGTTCTGGAGGTTCAACAATTTCTAATATGGAAATTAAAGTTACGCCAGCAAGTGGTTTTACAGTAGCCGACGAAGATAACTTGACAGCTAAAATTCCTGTGAAATTTACCAATACCTCTTTAGGCGCTACGAGCTACAGTTGGAATTTTGGAAATAACGCCACCTCTACGGAGGAAAATCCATCTTATACTTTTCCATCAGAAGGAACTTTTACTGTAACCCTTACAGCTACCGGTGCGGGAGGCTCAAATACTTTTACTAAAGAAGTAATTATTGGAATTGCACCAGAATCACCGGCAGAAATATATTATATCGATGCTGTGAGCAGCTTTATGAGAAAACTCATTCTTGATGGTTCAGGAACCGTTAGTGATGTGGTAGATTTAGCAGGTAGAGCTGGTGTGGGCATGGCTTATGATGCTACTCATGATAAAATTTACTTTAGTGATTTTGATACTACACCTTTTGGAAATATTTGGAGAATGAACCGTGATGGTTCTGATTTGGAGGTGATTGTTGAAAACCTCGACGATCCTTATACCATTGCGCTAGATGTTGCAGGAAATAAAATATATTGGGTAGATGATGCGGGCAATGTTTCAAGAGCTAATTTAGATGGGACAAATGCCGAAATTGGTATTATAAATATGCCAGATGCTTCATTGAGAGGGATAGCACTCGATCTTAAAAATGGTAAAATGTATGTCTATGATGCCGAAGATGAAGTCTTATATGCCGCCAATTTGGATGGATCAAATCCTTCTATAATTATCTCAGGAGCTTTTGGATATGCTGTGGCCGTTGATACCGTTAATAACAAAGTATATTATGAGGACAATAGATCGTTAAAAAGAGCAGATCTTGATGGATCAAATATTGAACTCGTTGCTGCTAAAGCGACGCGGATTTACGGAATTCAAATAGATAATGAAGACAATAAATTATACTGGGGTGGACGTGATACCGGAGAAATCTATAGTGCTGATTTGGATGGGTCCAACAAAGTAACCCTAAAATCAGGATTAGGAAGTGTAAGAGGACTAGTACTAGTTAAATAATAAAACAGCAACAGATGAAAAATTCGTTTATAATATGTTTCATATTGGGTATTGCAATCAGCTTTCAGTCGTGTAAGGAAGATGATTTCCCAGTGCCACCAGCAAGTACGGTGCCTTCGTTTAAGTATACCATAAGTAATGATGAGTTTGCACCGGCAACGGTAACATTTTCAAATACGTCCATTGTGCCAGCAACTGTTGGAACGGCTACTTATTATTGGAATTTTGGTGATGGCTCCTCTTCTGCTGAAGCCAATCCGACGTATGTGTATATGGAAGCGGGCGCTTACAAGGTGAATTTAGTGGTCGCCACTGCGGGGTCATTAGAAATTAGGGAAACGTCCCAAACTCTGGTTATCAAAGATCCAAATGCTACAGGCACACCAATTTATTTCACTAATGGGGTACAGGTATATCAAGGATTGATTAATACGCAAGCGCCTATTTTCACGCCGGTAAATGGTTTGGTAACACAATCCTCATATGGGATGGTGATGGATACCTTGAATCTTAAATTGTATGTGAGTGACCTTGGTGCCAGTAAAATTTACAGAGCCAATTTAGACGGTAGTAACTTGGAAACGTTTAGATCTGGGCTTGACAGTCCTAACGGGATGGCCATTGATTATCTCAACAATCAATTGTATTACGATACCAGTAATGGGGTGCAACGTGCTAATATGAATGTCACCGATCTTTCTCAAAAAGAAAATTTCGTCACAGGTCAACCTAACGATCCTGAAGGTGTGGCTATTGATTTGCTACATCGCAAGTTGTATTGGATCAATTATGATGGCGGCGTGTGGTCTAAAAATTTAGATGGCACAGGCGAAAAAGAAATCATTCCAGGAGTTGAAGGCGCGAGTATCATGGTTGTGGGCGATCGTATTTATTTTGATGAATATGTGAGTTCTGGCGATGTCCGATTGAAATCTGCAAATCTTGATGGCACTGGTATTACTACCATTGCTACAGGAATCACACGTGTGATTTATGGATTGGCTTATGATGTCAACGAGAATAAAATCTATTGGGGTGACCGTAATAAAAATGCCTTAATGAGAGCGAATCTGGACGGTAGCAATGTCGAAGTTTGGTTGCAATCTACAGGAAATACAAGAGGAATCGTCATCGGAAAAAAACAATAAATATGAAGTTAAATGTATTGTTAGCAATTTGTGTGCTTATAGGGAGTGTGTTTTATAGCACTCCTATAAGTGCACAAAACGCAAAACCTAAAGGAAAACTAGTAATCATTGGTGGCGGGTCAAGACCTTCAGCAATGGTGGATCGGATTATAAAGGAATCAGGGATTGATAAATCGGGCTACGCCATTATTTTACCAATGTCTAGCGCTGAACCAGATTCTGCTGTTTATTATTCCGGAAAACAATTTATCGAGAAAGGCATAAAAAATATTTACGGTTTGGATTTTGTGAAAGATGAGGTCTTGACCACATCTAAAGTGGATTCCATTAGTAATGCCAAAATGATTTATATCTCCGGCGGCGATCAAAACCGATTTATGGATATTGTTGCCGGAACTGCGATCGAAAAAGCGATTCATGAATCCTACGCCAAAGGCGGTGTAATTGCTGGTACCAGCGCAGGAGCAGCGGTTATGAGCAAGTTGATGATTACTGGAAACGAACTCAAACATCCGGATTATTCGTCAACTTTCAGGAATATTGAGGCCGATAATATCGAAATTAAGACGGGATTAGGCATGTTGACCAACGTGATCATCGATCAGCATTTTGTAAAACGCAGTCGTTACAACCGCTTGATCAGTGCGGTTATTGAACATCCTGAAATGCTAGGCATCGGTATTGATGAAGCCACAGCCATTTTGGTAAGTGGTAACTACGCTGAAATCATAGGCGATTCACAAGTTATTGTACTAAAAAATCCCAAGCGTTCAAAAAATGTGCATGCCGATAAACTGGGCGCACATGACCTTCAATTGAATGTCTATTTACCAGGAGAAAAATTCAAACTTAATTAAGCTGATCATTTTGAAAAAAACATCACAAACAATTTTAGTGCTTTCAGTTCTGTTTTTAGGCACGTTTACATTTGCACAAAAAGGGAAAATGGAAAATAAAATTGTAAAATCGGTCGATCAACATTTAGACGCTTCCATTGAATTGCTTAAAAAAGCAGTGAATATCAATAGTGGCACGATGAACTTTGAAGGCGTGAAAAAAGTGGGCGAATTGTTCAAAGCCGAATTGGATCAACTCGGCTTTCAAACAGAATTGACCAATGGCGAAGCTTACAATCGCGCCGGACATTTGATTGCTAAACGTGAAGGCAAAAAGGGGCCTAAATTTTTATTGATTGGACATTTGGATACCGTTTTTGAATTGGACAGTCCATCTCAGGAATATACCATGCTCGATAAGAATATGATGAAAGGTCCAGGGGTTGCCGATATGAAAGGTGGCGACGTCATTATCATCTTAGCCATGAAAGCTTTAAAAGAAGCTGGGGTTTTAGATGATATGTCCATCGAAATTATCATGACGGGCGATGAAGAAAAAAGTGGTGAACCGATTGAACTTTCAAAAAAAGATTTAATTGAAGGTGCCAAACGTGCCGACATAGCTTTAGGTTTTGAAAATGGCGACAACAATCCTAAAACCATCGTGGTTTCTCGAAGAGGATCCTCCGAATGGCAATTAAAAGTGACCGGAGTTCCGGCGCATTCCTCGCAAATTTTCACGGAGGATATTGGCGTAGGTGCTATTTATGAAGCTTCCCGAATTTTGAATGAATTTTATTTACAGTTATCCAAAGAAAAGGATTTGACCTTTAATCCAGGGTTTATCCTTGGTGGAACCGATTTGAAAGTTAATGACGACTTAACAGGAGGTACAGCATTCGGAAAAGATAATGTCGTGGCGGAACATGCGATTGTACATGGCGACCTTCGCGCAACTTCTTTAGAGCAATTGGAAAGAGCTCATAAAATCATGAGAGAAATTGCATCTAATAATTACCCTAACACGACTGCAGAATTGATTTTTGTGGAGGGCGGATATCCGCCGTTGGGATTGACGGATGGCAATACTAAACTATTAAAGTTTTATGATGGCGTCAGTCAAGATTTAGGTTTTGGCGCTGTAGAAGCGGTCAACCCAAGGAATGCAGGCGCTGCCGATATCTCATTTACTTCGGGATATGTGGATATGGCATTGGATGGTTTAGGTTTGACCGGCGGTTCTGGAGATCATACGATTGAAGAAATTGGCGATTTGCGCACAGTGGCAACCCAAGCTAAAATTACGGCGGTAATGCTCTACCGTTTAGTTAATCAGAAGAAATAGAATGCGAAATAAAGGGCATATGAAGAAAATTACATTTTTATTTTTACTGAGTTTTCAAGCGCTGTTTGCTCAGAATTACACCGAATTCCTTACCGGAAATGCCACAGATGTTACCACCAATCATCTATCGGGAATCGTTTTAATGGGTGGCAATATTGACCAGCGCGAGGCCATGAAATGGTTTTTGGCTCAGGCCAACGGTGGCGATGTGTTGGTATTGCGAGCTTCAGGAGCAGATGGTTATAATAATTTTATGTATTCCCAGTTGGGTGTGACCATCAATTCCGTAAGAACTTTTGTAATTAATAACGCAGCTGGTGCTCTTGATCCATACGTACTTGAAAAAGTTGCCAATGCAGAAGCCATTTGGTTTGCTGGTGGAGATCAATATGATTATGTCAAATATTTTAAGGGCAATGCCATGGAAGATGCCTTAAATACCTTCATCAATACTAAAAAAGGAGTAATTGGTGGCATTAGTGCAGGTTTGGCGATTATGGGAAGTTCTTATTTTTCCGCTGAATTTGGCAGCATTGAAAGTGCTGGCGCCTTACTTAATCCGTATCATCCAGCGATAGCATTAGGTTATAATGACTTTTTGAAGATTCCGTTTATGGAAGATGTGATTACCGATTCGCATTTTGCCCAACGCAATCGTCAAGGCCGACTGAGTGTGTTTTTAGCCCGTTTTGCAAAAGATAATAATCGACGTTCCTTTGGAATCGGTTGCGATGAAGATACTGCGATTACTGTAGATAGCGATGGAAAAGCATCCGTCTATGGGCCTGGATCAGCTTATTTTTTACAGGCGAATTGCACTACAAATTTTGCGCCAGAAGTTATTGTAAAGTTTCAACCTTTGACCTGGAATAGAGGAGGAGAAGCCATGAAAGTCTATAAAGTATCTGGCACAACCGCTGGAACGAACTATTTTGATTTGTCCGATTGGCAAACCGGCAATGGTGGAATTTGGCAGAATTGGGCAGTTAATGCTGGCGTGCTTTCCATGGTTGCGGGTACAAATCCAGAATGTGAAAAACTTTCTACGCCCGATTTTGAAAACTTTACAGTTGAGGTTTATCCAAATCCAGTGTCCGATAAGATTTTTTTAAAATCAAAAAGTCCTGTGCAATCCGTCAAACTTTATAATGTTTTAGGAAAGCAATTTTCAACCACGCTGTCACACGATAATACGATTGACGTATCTAATTTAAGTTCTGGATTGTATATTTTAAAACTCTCTTCAGAAGCCTCAGAACAAACGTTTAAAATTTTAAAGAAATAAAAAACCACCCAACCACTATTTAACTTTAAAGACCTTGTATGCTAACCCATGCAAGGTTTTTTTATGCGATTTAATCTCTTTGTTTTCTAAGGAAATCTTAAGTTCTAGAATTAACGGCTCTTATCTTGAGTTTTATCTTCATATGCTTAGCGCTTCTTTTTAATATCAAAATCCAAAATGTTTGAATGAATGCAGATGGATTTTGAGCAAAATTCGAACATTTAATACATTCTTAACATTTACAGCTAAGGGTGAAATCAATTTATTGCGTTATGCTAGTGTATAACCTACAACCATTTCGGTTTGTAATTTAAAACACTAAAATAATAATGAAGAAATTTACCATTCTCTTTAGTTTTTTGCTCAGCATGAGTTTGATGGCGCAAAACACAATTCTAAATCAACCCTTACCAGAAAACGATCGGGTTACCAAAGGCGTTTTGCCGAATGGTCTTACCTATTACATCTATAAAACTGGGGTTGTCAAAGATGCTGCCAGCTACTATATCATTCAAAATGTTGGGTCGGTTCTTGAAAATGATGACCAACAAGGTTTGGCTCACTTTCTTGAGCATATGGCTTTTAATGGAACGGATAATTTTCCCGACAAGGGCGTTTTAAATACGCTTCAAAAGCATGGTGCCGTTTTTGGTAAAGATATCAATGCCTATACCTCTTTTGATGAGACCGTCTATAATATGGACAACATTCCAAACACGCCAGAACTTGTAGATACCTGTTTATTGATACTTCGGGATTGGTCCAACTATTTATCATTGGAAGATGATGAAATTGATGCCGAACGTGGGGTTATTAAGGAAGAATGGAGAACACGCCAAAACGGCCCAATGCGAATTTTTCAGAAGAGTTTGCCAACATTATTCAACAATACGGTATACGCCCAACGAATGCCAATTGGTTTAATGGAAGTGGTAGATAATTTTAAATATAAAGCGCTCAGAGATTTTTACCATGATTGGTATAGAACAGACTTACAAGCTATCGCCATAATTGGTGATGTTAACGTCGAGGATGTTGAGTCTAAAATAAAGACATTATTTTCTCCAATTCCTGCGGTCGATAATCCAAGAGAACGTTTTATCGTGAGTATTCCTGAAAACGACAAATTGATGTTCAGTTCGGCGAGCGATGAAGAAGTAACCACTGCAGAAATTACCTTCGGAATTAGACATCCAAAAAATTTAGGAGATGAAACTGTGACCGATTTGAAAGAATCCTTGCTGAATAGAATGGCTACCATGATGCTTTCTGATCGATTGAAAGAATTAAGTATAAAGCCAGATGCTACTTTTTTAGGAGTCTATGTGAATTATGGCGACAACTCTAGAGCTACCGATGAATTTATGTTAGCGATATCGCCTAAACCGGATCAACAGCATGCCGCTTTTGAAACGGTCATGAAAGAACTTAATCGTGCTGTAAAATTCGGATTTACATCAGAAGAAATTGACAGATCGATTACGAAGTTCAAAAATTCCTATGAAAACCAAATCAGTAAATTGAATGATCGATCGCACGCTTCCATTCAGAATATGATCCAAAAAAATTATTTGGAAAACAGTACAATGACGGATATTGCAAAAGAATACGCCCTTGCACAACAAATATTTGAGGCACTTTCTGTTGAAGAGATGCACGCCAAAATAAAAAGTCTTTATACAGCCAAAAACAGATATATAACCGCAACCGGCGCTAATGGCAACAAAAACCTTACCGAAGACGAAGCACTTCAAATCATTGCTTCTGCTGAAAGTGATCCATCGCTTACAGCTTACGCCGATGCGTTCAGCGGCAAGACTTTGTTGGGAGATCTGAAAATCAAAAAAGGTAAAATCAAATCTGAGAAAGCTAATAAGGCTACGGGGTCAACCACCTTTACCTTGAGCAATGGCATTAAAGTACATTATAAATTTGCGGACAAAAATAAAAATGATGTCGAACTAAACGCAGTGAGTTATGGCGGTTATTCTCTCGTGGATGACGCCAACCTATCTTCCGCTAATTATTTGAACAGCTTAGTACGAACATCAGGATTAGGAGATTACTCGAGTAATGATTTATCGAAAGTGCTTGCTGGAAAAACAGCATCAACTGGAATTTATATTTCAGATATTTCTGAAGTTGTTTATGGGTCTTCATCAACTAAAGAGGTTGAGTCCATGTTGCAAATGACCTATTTACGATTTGCAAAACCAAGATTTGATAAAGATGCTTTTGAGGTGCTTGTTGGTAATTTAGAAAATTATTTAATCAGTCGAACTAATAATATCAACGAGAAAATAAGCGATAGTATCAAAGTAGCGTTTTACGGAAAAAACAATCCGAAGCAACCTTTATTCACGCACGAATATATCAACTCAATATCTTTTGAAGCTATGCAGCACGTGTATGCCAAACGTTTTGAGAATGCTTCTGATTTTGAGTTTTTTATTGTTGGTGATATTAAAAAAGAGCAGTTAAAGCCCTTGTTAGAAAAGTACATTGCCAGCATCCCAACGAAAAAACAAACAGAAAACTACAAGGATAATTCGAGTCCATGGTTGAGCAAAACTATTGATAAGGAGATTCACTTAAAGATGGAAGATCCTAAAAGCAGCGTAAGAATTACCTATAAAAATGATTTTAAATTCAATCTTAAGGATGAATTGGTCGCGCGCGCCCTTGGCGATATACTTACATTGCGATACATGGAAACTTTAAGAGAGCAGGAAGGTGGTACCTATGGCGCCAGCGCTTATGCTGGGCTAATTAAACGCCCGGTAGAAAAAGCTATTATTGTGGTTGATTTTGATTGTAATCCAGAAAAAGTTGATAAATTGGTCAGTATTGTTCAGGAAGAACTGCTTAAAATTGCCGCTGGAGATATCAATCAATCAGATTTGGACAAAACCACCACTAATTATCTAAAGGAACGTGGTCAAGAAAAAGGTTTTAACCAATATGATATGGGAGTTTTGACTAATTTTTATCGTGAAAATTATGATATGAATGATCCTGCTAATTTCGAAGATATCATTAATAATATTTCAGTAAATGACATCAAAGAATTTACAAGTAAAGTACTCAATGGTGCAGATACTTCTGAAATCGTTGTTAAACCGTCAAATTAAAAATTCAGTATTATGAAAAATGTTGTGTGTCTATTTCTAGTTTTATTTAGTGTCCAAGCCTTTTCGCAGATCCATGATCCAGTGAAATGGAAAACATCGGTTACTAAAATTTCCGATACAGAGTATGAGTTGGTCGCTACGGCAACAATTCAGGGCCAATGGCACCTCTATTCGCAAACGGTTCCTAAAGATGGTCCTGTGCCTACAAGTTTTGTTTTTGAAGGCAACGCTAATTACCTTAAAAAAGGAAATACCAAGGAAGGCACTGGTCATGAAATAGATGACAAAGTTTTTAATATGCGCATCAAATATTTTGCTAAAACGGCCGATTTTAAACAACGTATTAAAGTCAAAAACAATAAGGCTTTTAAAGTAAATGCAGTGGTTGAATTTATGGTTTGTAATGATACTCAGTGTTTACCTCCAAAAGAGGTGGATTTGGTTTTTGATGTCAAATAGACCAAAAATAGTTTCCTATATAATTTAGAGAAATTGAAGAAGCCGTCTCAATACTAATTGGAACGGCTTTTTTTATATTTTGTACTCGGACTCCTATAAAAGAGTGATCTTCAAATATGCAAATCTCACAAGGGTTCAGGAAGTATTGAGACACTTTCTTTTTTATGGCTAAAAATCTGATTTTATTTGGGTTCAAATTAACTTAAACTATGTGTTTTATACATTTCGCTTTTAGCTTTTAAAAATTTTGACACGAATTTCACTAATTTTCACGGATTAGTTCATTCCCTGAATAGTCGCGTAATGTTTACTATAAATTTCACGAATGCAACAGACTTTCAATCTGTTTTCAAAATCGCCAAAACTTTCTCAGGGATTAGGAGGGGGTCTTAAATTTTGATCCCAATGCTTTACGGCATAAATCCATGTTCTATGTGCTATCAACGCAGTGGCGGTTACTGAGCTTGTCGAAGTGTCTTAATTCTTTTCCTGACAATAACGATTTTAAATGTTGATATCTTCCACATCAGAGATTTTTGGAATACAAACATTCCAATGGTAAGTGTCTTTTATTTTGACTCTAAACGCATCTAAAGCAGCGGGTTCGCCATGAATGAGATATACTTTTTCTGGGATGTTTTTGATGTCACTCATCCAATGCAGCAATTCATTTTGGTCCGCATGGGCCGACAGACTGTCCAAATGTTTAATCGTAGCTTTTACGGGATGATATTTTCCGGAAAATTTAATTTCATAAGCGCCGTCAAAAAGTTGTCGTCCGCGAGTGCCTTCTGCCTGATAACCGACTAACAAAACTGTAGTGGAAGCATCTTCAATAAGATGATCTAAATAAGTCAAAACGCGTCCGCCAGTAACCATGCCGCTTCCTGCTATGATTATTTTAGAGCGTTTGTCATCAATTGTTTTCCAGGTGTCCTTATAAGATTCAATAATAGTGACATGATTGCACATGGCATTATAATCAGATTCCGAAAGTTTATGCCATTTTGGAAAGCGTCTGAAAACTTCCAAAACATTATTTCCCATTGGACTATCCACAAAAATGGGAATGTTGGGAATTTTATTTTTCTGATATAATTTCCATAGAATAAACATCAAGGTTTGAAGTCGCTCTACCGCAAAACTAGGGATAACCAAATTGCCGTTTTTGTGAAGGGTTTCCACAATAATATCAGCAAGAATCTGATCCACATCCTCTTCTGGATGGAGTTTATTGCCATAGGTACTTTCAATAAAAAGGAAGTCGGCCCATTCTGGGCGTTTTGGATCTTCCAGTAAATAATCATCAGTTCGGCCAATATCTCCCGAAAACACAAAGCGTTTGGAATTAATGTCCAATTCTATAAAGGTGGCCCCAAGAATATGTCCGTTGTATTGAAAACGATAGGAGATATGCTCGGATAAAGTGATCCATTTGCCTGGCATTTCCACTTCAAACATACGTATGGTTTTTTCTGCTTCTGCAACGGTATAAAAAGGCAGCGCTGGATTGTGCTTGGTGAATTTTTCGTCATTGGCTTTTTTGGCTTCTTCCTCGTGGATTTTAGCACTGTCATTCAAAATAATTTCAGCAATCGCCAAAGTAGGTTCGGTTCCAATAATTTTCCCATTAAAACCTTGCTTGACCAAGCGTGGTAAGTAGCCTACGTGATCGAGATGTCCATGCGTGAGCAGAACGACATCAATGCCGCTGACATCAACTGGAAGATCCTCCCAATTGAGTTCGCGCAGTTCCTTTAAACCTTGGAACATACCACAATCGATCATTATATTTTTTTCGGAGGTTTCAATCAGAAACTTAGACCCCGTCACAACATTGGAGGCCCCCAGGAAACTTACTTTTACATGCTTGTCCATAATTTTAGATTTTACATAGCATTTTTATCTCATTCTGAATTTTTGCTTTACGGGATTCTGAAATCCCGAGATGGTCCAAGAAAAAAACATCGCCGATCAAGTCTTTACAGAGCACCACATTTCTGCTTAATAGGAACTGTTTTTCGCGATTGGTCAATAAGGTGGACACCGTTATGGGATATAATCCGAGTCGGTCAATGCGATTTCGCAACCCATCATTTTTGGGGTAATCCCAACTTAAAAGGTACAGGCCGATGCAATTTCCGTATTGTAAGGCATCTTCGGTAAAACAGGTGTTGGTCACCACCCAGCCGACATCTAATTTGGTGTCATGTGATTTTGAATCCCAATGGATTTTGATATCTTTAAAGCGTGACGCGATGTATAAAGGTACTTTAACATTGCAATTTCTGCCTTGTTCACTATGAAATTTGCATTCGATAAGCGTGGTCTTTCCATTTTTTACCGCAACAACATCAATTTCGTGCTTAACACAATGACCCTGCATAATTTCGCTGACTTGCGTATTATAACCCGAATATTTTAAAATTGCACTTATAAAACGTTCAAACGGATAGCCTGTTGGCCCCAACTCATAGATTGCTTTTTTAAGCTTATACTTTGATGCCAAATAACCCTCTTTCTTTTTTAATAAGGCAAATGCTCTATTATAGATTTCCTTGGTTGAAATGCCATCGTATAATTCGACCTTCACTTTATCAATAATATCATTTAGGGTTTGGCGGTCTGCTCCCGATTTCCCCAAAGAGGCGCGGAGTTTATCCATTGAAAACTTTACTTTTTCTCCAGATGATTTAATGATGTCAAGATTAGTGTCCATAGCTTTATCGAAATTGTGAATGAGGAATAAGTTGATTGATCTGTTAAAGTTAAAAAATTAAAGTGATAAAACGCTTGATAAATATCACGCAACGAGGTGAATAGATGAAAAAGTGTGTCTGTAGAATCAGAAGAATTTCTTGTGATAGGCTTTCATTGAAAATCATAATTTCCTAAACATCGAAATTTTTTAGCCTCATAGCAGGTGCTCAAAGTAGGTCTGAAGATGAGTTGTTGGCGCTAATAAATGAAAAAATAACACAAAAAATAAAAAATTCAGAGCTGTATTTATGAGAGTTGGGAAATCTCAGATACTGATTTTTTTGATGTGAAAAACAATTTTGTGATCAATGATCAAACGGTAGATTTTTATTTTGATGACTGTGTGATGTGTCCGTCATACAAAGGATCGTATTCCATTGAACTGCCCTTGGTGGAACTGCTTTCGGTATTAATAAAATCCAATACGAATCCCTTTGGTTTTGTGAAAAATTTAAATATTCATCTAAGATTATTCATTTAAAAATTGATCAAGCTTGTTCATTATCAGAGGTGCTGCTCATATTGGTGTTATTAAAGCGCTTGAGGAATACCATATCTCTCCAACATATTGTAGGATCGAGTGCCGGTGCGATTGTCGGTTGGCTTTATGCTAATGGCTATAAATGGGACGAAATCCTTGCGTGGTGGAGAATCAGCACAAATTATTAGAATGCGATATCATGATTTGCCCGCCTGAATTAAATAAATTTGGAACTTTCGACGGAAAAAATATTGACGAGATTGTTGTCATTGGATACAATGCTGCCAATGCTGCGCTTGACAAGCCTTAGATAAATTCAAGTTCTCTGCTATATCTTCTCGATAAAGTCAATAAGTTTTTCCACACTGACAAAGAAAGTGGCCCAGCTTAAAAACGAATAGAACTATTGTCCTCATGGTAAAAAGTTAATATCTTGTGCTCCAAATATGCAATGCGCACAATTGTTTAAACGAATGATTTTTCCTCTGAATATCATAAAACGGAGAGCGCATGGTTTGACAAACTTATTAATTACCCAACTATGATTTTTAAAAACGCGTCATTTCTAATTTGTTTTTTATTCGCAGTACTTATAGTCAGTTGTAAAGTCAATACTTCAGAAATTGTAACAAATAAAAAGACTCTTCATAAGGAAATTCAAAAACCCAATATTGTTTTTATCTATACTGATGATTTAGGTTATGGCGATATCGGTGCTTATGGTGCAACCGCTGTAGCAACACCTGCGATTGATGCCTTGGCCAACGAAGGAATTTTGTTTAAGAATGCCTATGCCACAGCCGCAACCTGTACGCCATCACGATATTCTTTAATGACAGGCGATTATGCGTGGCGTAAAAAAGGAACTGGTGTTGCAGATGGAGATGAGTCACTTTTAATTGATACGGCTAGAACCACTTTACCTAAGATTTTGCAAACAGCAGGTTATAAAACAGGTGTGGTTGGGAAATGGCATTTGGGCTTGGGCGATGGGAGTGGTCCCGATTGGAATGGGAAAATCAGCCCAGGACCTTTGGAAATCGGGTTTGACTATTCTTACCTAATTCCGGCAACAGGCGATAGAGTGCCGTGTGTTTTTGTCGAAAACCATCATATTGTTAATTTGGATCCTAATGATCCCATAAGTGTAAGCTACCAAGAGAAAATAGGAGATTGGCCGACCGGTAAAGAAAATCCAGAGTTGTTAACGCTGAAACCTTCACATGGTCACAACAATACCATTGTCAATGGGGTAAGTAGAATTGGGTATATGACCGGTGGAAAAGCGGCGCTGTGGAATGACGAAACGATACCTTTGGAATTGTTGGATAAATCTAAAAGGTTCATTGCATCTAGTAAGAATCAACCTTTTTTCTTATTTCTTTCTACCCACGACATTCACGTTCCAAGAATTGCCAATACCATGTTTCAAAATAAAAGTGGGATGGGACCAAGAGGCGACGTGATTTTACAGTTAGATTGGACCGTCAATGAAATCGTGAAAACACTTAAAGAGCAGAACTTATACGATAATACCGTAATCATTTTTTCTAGTGATAATGGCCCCGTGCTAGATGACGGATACCAAGATCGCGCCCAGGAGTTGTTAGGAGATCATCAGCCGACAGGGGGTTTGCGGGGTGGAAAATACAGTGCTTTTGAAGGCGGCAGTAAAATTCCATTAATAATCAGATGGCCAGATGGAAAAAATAAAGGAATGGTTTCTAAAGCTTTGGTAAGTCAGGTTGATTTTTTACGTTCTTTCGCGCAGTTGACAGGAGTTGAAAGTGTTAACGCCGATGTGATCGATAGCCAAAACAGATTAAATGTTTTTTTAGGTGATGATACAGTCGGAAGAAGTTCTATAGTTCAGGAAAGTATCAGAGGTCCATTGTCCTACCTTGAAGGTGAATGGAAATATATCGAACCTTTTGATGGACCAAAATTAGTGCCTTGGGGAACGAAAATTGAAACTGGATTTCAAAAAGAGCCGCAATTGTACCATTTAAAAAATGATCCGAATGAAACCGAAAATTTGGCCTCAAAATTTCCTGAACGCGTAAAAGACTTTAAAGAAAAGCTGGCGCATTTAAAAGTGAACCTTTAGCCTAAATAATGGGTTTTAAAATTTTTTTTTTTCGTTCTTCTTACCTGCGTTTTAATTGCAAGCCCCAAAAGCCAATGCGTCGTGGCATATTATCGGAAATATTGCCTTCGTTTACCATTTTCACGCCTTCAATGGTGTAAAAGGCGCTTGGATGATATCTATTAATGGCATCAGTGAGATGGTTTAAGTTTTCTCTTTTCAGTACAAGAAAAACCACACTCACTTTTCCTGTTTTCCCTTCGGCATCCAAAATAGAATAACGATAATCATTATCACTCAAAAAATTCAGCAATTCATGAACGGGCTCTTTTGTGATCAATCTTAAAACCACACGCCCAATAGCAAGTTTTTCCTCGATGTACATGCCAACAAAAGTTCCAACGGCAAAGCCACTGGCATAGGCAACATAGGATAAGGTGTTGTCAATATTGCTAATTATCTGCCCGATGGCCAATAACCAAATGAGCGCTTCAAAGAATCCTAAAAAAGGAGCGATATTTCGTTTTCCGCTCATCACAAAAATGATTCGGATGGTAGAGATTGACACGTCGCAGATGCGCGCCATAAATATCAATAAGGGAATTATCACGTAGTTTAAAGTGTTTTCACTTACGCCGAAATTATCATAAAAAAATTGTTCCATACTGCGAAATTCTAAAAAATATTGATTTCTAACCTCTTAACGATTAGTTGATAAATGGGTGCAAAGGTAATTATATCTTTATTAAATTAATTAGGCGCCTCTTATTATTTAGTTCCATTATAAGTGCAATAAATTGATGAAAAATAAGTCTTTGCCTTGATAACAAACCCTCTCATTTAAAGTGAAATCAATGTATGTAAATTCAGGATGAAGTCGTTTCTTTGAGTTTTTTGTCAGGTCTGTTAAAAAATAATCATATTTTGGATCTCTAAAAATCTTCATTAAAAAAGATATCTTAGCACTGCGTGATTCTTGATTGAAGATTATTGTTCTAGCGATTATTCCGACTCTAAAAATTATGAAAACATACAAAGTAAATAAGGTTGACAGCAACCATTTGGTTGTCAATGGAAAAGTGGATCATCCATTATGGGATAAAGCTGTGGTTTTAAAAGATTTCATTTCGCCATGGCATGTTGAAGACGTTGAGGATATAGAATTTAGAGCCCTTCATGACGACGAAAATTTATATGTGTCGTACCGAGTCAATGACGCCGCCCTTCATATTGATACTACAGATGATTCAAAAAAAAGCGTCAACAATTCTGATCGGGTAGAGCTGTTTTTAAGATCTGACAAGCGTCTCGATCCTTATTACTGTCTTGAAATCGATCCGTTGGGCAGGGTTCAGGATTTTATAGCACGTGTTAACCGACAATTTGATTATACCTGGGATTGGCCAAAAGATGATATTTCGATAAAATCTGAAATAACGGCGAACTGTTTTACGGTTGAAGTGACCATTAGTATAGCCTCCTTAAAGAAATTTGAGCTCCTTCAAAAGGACGGAATGATTGAAGCCGGGATTTATCGTGCCAAATACCACCAGCAATCCAACGGACAGTTTCAGCCCACCTGGATTACTTGGATAGATCCTCAAACCGAAACGCCCAATTTTCATATCGCCTCATCCTTCGGGAAGTTGAAACTTGATAAATACTAGATCCTTAAAAAAGGCGTCACATTTTCTGAATTGATAATATCGATAGGAAGTAGAAACTGCTCTGGAATTTGTTTTTCAAAGACTAAATGCTCGATTAAAAACTTCATGCCCAAATAAGCTTGTTGTCTCGGGTTTTGATGAATTAAAAAATCGATAACCCCATTTTTTAGATGACTTATATTTTCTGTAAGAAGATCATAACCCACCAGTTTAATGTGGCTTTTAGTTTCGTTTTGCAATACTCTAGCCACATGAAAAGCTTTGGAATTGGTTACGAAAACCCCTTTTAAATTGGGGTTTTTGGATAAAAAGATGCTTAATTTGTCTTCCGTTTCGCCATATTTGAGCTTACATTTTAAAATCTCGCCCTCATAATTTCCTACATCTTCAAAATAACTTATAAAGCCTTTCTCTTTTTCTTGCATGTGAACCGCATTTTTATATTGTTCATCAATATGGACAATGGCCAAATCGCCGTCTGCATTGATGCTATGCAATAATTTTGCCGCCACTCTGCCGCTTTGATACAAATCCTGTCCTATGAAAGTTGCCGTAGAGGTTGTGATTTGATTGTTAAAGGAACAGACTTGAATGTCCAAGGAACGGTAGTGTTCCATGACACGTTTTGCCTCTTTGTAAAATAATGGCACCATCAAAATAACATCCGGAGAGGTCTTTAGCATTTCCTCGTTATTCTTTAGAAAATCAGCGGTATCCGTCGGGTCAAACAAAAAGGTATTAATTTGCACATCAAACGCATTAAACTCTGATAAGGCGGTGTTGACGCCATCCATGCATACATCCCAATAAGGATCTTTTTCTGGGTCAGGTAATAAGGCGCCTATCTTAAAAATCTTGTTGTTTTTTAAGTTTCTGGCAATAAGGTTGGGTTGGTAATTAATATCGGCCAAAAGCAGCCTTACTTTATCCTCAACATCTTTGGCAACGTTACCTCTATTATGGATGACCCTATCAATAGTTCCCTTTGAAACTCCTGCTAATTGGGCGATATCTTTTATCGTATATTTTTTCGTCATAGACACTTGTATAAAACACAAGAGATGTTTATATTCGCATAACTGTGTTCGAGCACAATTTAGAAAATTCGATGGTTATTTCAAAATTGAAGGTCGGATTTGTATGAATTCAAACTAGTGAATCAGTGCAAAGTATTAAATTTTTAAGATGATTTTCAATAGTTTGAATTTAATTGAAAAATAAAAACAAAAAATGGTAGAAACGAATAAACCGACATTGGTCATCTTGGCAGCAGGAATGGGGAGCAGGTATGGAGGTTTGAAACAAATTGATGCTTTTACTCCGCAAGGCGACACGATTATGGATTTTTCAATTTATGACGCGCTTCAAGCGGGATTTGGAAAATTTGTGTTCATCATCAGAAAG
Source organism: Gelidibacter sp. (assembly GCF_053579655.1). Lineage (NCBI taxonomy): Bacteria > Pseudomonadati > Bacteroidota > Flavobacteriia > Flavobacteriales > Flavobacteriaceae > Gelidibacter > Gelidibacter sp. The sequence goes on from NZ_JBMDWE010000016.1 coordinate 60,228, forward strand.
GCTTTTGAAAAGGAATTCAGAGAACTCATCGATAAAAAATTAGACGGAAAAGCTGAAGTGGAGTATGTGTTTCAGGAATTCGACAGTGTTCCAGAAAAATATATAGATCCTAACAGAACAAAACCTTGGGGTACTGGTCATGCATTATTAATGGCCAAAGATGCGGTAAAGGAAAATTTCGCCATTATCAATGCCGATGATTTTTACGGCAGGGAAGCGTTTACGGTTATGGCAAAATCCTTATCGGAAAAAGATAAGAATTCCTATGATTTCAATATGATGGCGTACCTTCTTAAAAACACAGTTTCAGATCATGGCCATGTGGCAAGAGGAGAGTGCGAAGTGAATAAAAATGGTTTTTTGGTCGATGTCACAGAGCGCACGCACATTGAAAAAAGAGATGGCCAGTTAATGCGTTTGGATGATCATGGTAAGTTTATTCCGATTGATGGCGACACCATCGTTTCCATGAATTTTTGGGGGTTTACGCCTAAATGTTTTGAATTTGGAGGCGAATTATTTGATGCTTTTTTAGAAGTCAATAAGCACAACCCAAAAGCCGAGTTTTTTATTCCTTACGTTGTCAATGAGATTTTAAGATCGGAAAAGGCAAGCGTTGAAGTTTTGAAATCTAACGCACAATGGTTTGGAGTGACCTATTTAGAAGACAAAGCAATTGTGCAAGCCGCCATTGAGAAGTTGAAGGAAGAAGGTGTGTATCCAGTTAATCTATGGTAAGATGCAGACAGAACGATTAAAATTTATTTTTGGACAATTTGATCATACATCTGAATTTGACGGCTTTGAGGAGTTGGCATCAGGGCATATCAACGACACCTATTTAATTAAAACAAAAACGAAGCCGTATTATGTGTTGCAACGCATCAATCACGGTGTTTTTCCAGATGTGCCAGGGCTTATTGAGAACAAAGTGGCCATCAGTCAGCATATTAAAGAAAAGTTACAACATCTGTCTCCTAAAAAACAAAAACGACGGATTTTAAAATTCTTCAAAACGAACACTGGAGCCTCCTATTTTAGGGGCGATGAAGGCAATTACTGGAACCTCATGGGGTTTATTGACAAAAGTGTCACGCACATGACCGTTCCCAATGAAGACGTGGCTTACCAAGGTGGTCGACTTTTAGGCCAGTTTTTAACCCTTACTAACGATTTTGACGCCGCGACCTTGACCGAGGTCATTCCTAATTTTCACGATATGCCTTTTAGATATCGACAATTTGAGGAAGCCTTAGCAAAAGCTGACAAAGCGCGAGTGGAAAAAGCCAAACCTTATATAAATCTTGTGCACAACTCTAGAGAGGAAATGCACATTCTTCAGAATTTAAAGGAGTCTGGCGAAATTAAAATGAGGGTTACGCACAACGATACCAAAATATCGAATGTGCTTTTTAATAAGAAAGAAAAGGGGCTTTGTCTTATAGATTTAGATACCGTAATGCCAGGAATTGTACATTATGATTTTGGGGATGCCATCAGAACCAGCTGTAACACTGCTGCTGAAGATGAAACCAATCTGGATCTTGTAGAGTTTAACCTTGATTATTACAACGCGTTCACCAAAGGGTTTTTAAAAAACATGGGTGATTCCCTAACGCCAATAGAACTAAAATATCTGCCGTTAGGAGCTAAGACCATGATTTTTATTATTGGACTACGCTTTTTAACCGATTATCTCAACGGAGATATTTATTTCAAAACAAAATATGACGATCATAATTTAAATCGTGCCAAAAACCAATTTAAACTCTTGCAGAGTCTGAGTGAAAAATTGGGTGTTTAATAATGCACATTGAAAATACAATCATTAAATATTACAGATACGCTTACCAAATCAAAATACAATAATTAATAGGTTATAAAACGAAATGATATCCTTATGAGTACTACATCTAAAAATAATTTTGTCCCAATTGCCATTATCGGAGGACTCTTCGCGATTTTCGGTTTTGTAACCTGGATTAATGGGGCATTAATCCCCTTCATGAAAACCATTAATGAGCTTACGGAAGCGCAATCGTATTTAGTGGCCACGGCTTCTTATATTTCTTTCGTAGTCATGGCATTGCCGGCATCTTATATTATTAATAAAATTGGGTATAAAAACGGAATTTCATTAGGTTTAGCTATTATGGCTGTTGGTGCTTTAGTGTTTATTCCGGCGGCCGACGGACGTACTTACTCGCTGTTTTTAGTGGCGATTTTTATCCAAGGCATTGGAATGACCATCTGTCAAACAGCTGCTAACCCTTACATTACCATTTTAGGCCCTATTGAAAGTGGTGCCAAACGTATGGCAATGATGGGCATTGCAAATAAAGTTGCTGGTGCATTGGGGTCTTTAATTTTTGGTGCCTTATTATTATCTGGTATTGATGAAGTCAATGAAAAATTAGGAACTGTTTCTGACGCAGAAAAAAATACACTTTTAAATACGATGGCCGATAGTGTCCACACGCCTTATATCGTTATGGCGGTGGTGTTATTTGTCTTTGCATTATTGATTAGAAAAGCAGCATTGCCACATGTAGAACCTACAGTGGAGGATGAAGGCCTTGTTGGTGAAAACACTCATAAAACCATATTTCAGTATCCACATTTATGGCTGGGCGTTTTAGCCTTGTTTGTGTATGTTGGTGCTGAGGTGATTGCTGGCGATACGATTATTGCTTATGGGATTTCTTTAGGTATTCCTGCAGCCGATGCTAAATTCTTTACAACTTATACGCTAATGGCCATGGTTGCGATGTATGCTGTGGGTGCCATTTTAATTCCGAAATATCTGAAGCAAAAAACAGCTTTAATCATTAGTGCCATTTTAGGAATTATATTCAGTATTCTTATTTTATTAACCACAGGATTTACATCGGTATTGTTTGTTGCAGCCTTAGGAATTGCAAACGCATTGGTGTGGCCAGCCATTTGGCCGTTAACCTTGGATGGTTTAGGAAAACACACTAAAACGGCTTCGGCATTATTGATTATGGCCATCTCAGGTGGTGCGATCATTCCGCCATTATACGGACGTTTGGTTGATGCTGGAAAACATGAGATGATGGCTAACGGGATTCAGGACGTTGAAACTTTAGCAACAGCGTCAACAAGTAGTTATTGGATTTTGATTCCATGCTACTTTATGATTTTGTTTTTCGCGCTTTGGGGTCATAAAATCAAAAGTTGGACGAAATAAATGAATATAATTCAGGAGTTATAATAGACTTTCTGTTTCAAAAATTATGGGGACTAAAGTATATAAATGGGGAATGATTGGCTGTGGTAGTGTGACCGAGCTAAAGAGCGCGCCAGCCTATCAGAAAACGGAAAGGTTCGAGCTTTATGCCGTCATGCGCAGAGATGCGACCAAGGCAGAAGATTATGCCAAACGCCATAATGTCCCTCATTTTTTTACGGATGCCGACTTGTTGATCAATCATCCAGAAATTGACGCCATCTATATTGCCACACCTCCAGATTCTCATGAATATTATGCCTTGAAAGTGGCTGAAGCGGGCAAAGTATGCTGCATTGAAAAACCTATGGCGCCAACTTATGAAGCTTGTTTAAGAATCAACGCGGCCTTTGAAGATCGAAATCTGCCTTTGTTTGTGGCTTATTACAGAAGGTCATTGCCAAGATTTTTGCAGGTTAAGGAATGGATCGACCAAAATAAAATAGGAAAAATTAAACATATTCATTGGCATTTTAGCAAACCTGCCAATGACATCGATAAGTCAAAAGTATATAATTGGCGTACTGATGCTACGATTGCTCCTGGTGGTTATTTTGATGATTTGGCCTCCCACGGATTGGATTTGTTCGCCTTTCTATTGGGAAATATTACAGAAGCAAAAGGTTTGGCGGAAAATAAGCTTGGACTTTACACCGCCAATGATTACGTCACAGGCCATTGGAGACATAATTCGGAAATTACCGGATTTGGAACTTGGGATTTTGGCGCCGAAAAACGTGAGGACACGGTTAAAATCTATGGCAATGAAGGAAATATTAGCTTTTCTGTCTTTGGAGAAGCGCCCATCGTTTTAGAACGTGATGATGAAACCAAAAGTCTAAGCATCACAAACCCCGAACACGTACAATGGCACCACGTTCAGAATATAAAAACAGACTTGTTAGGAGGAATCCCACATCCTTCAACAGGAGATACAGCAGCCCGAACAGCTTGGGTCATGGATCGCATATTAGAAAATAAAATTAAAGTCATAAATAATTAAATAAATAAGAAATGTTAAAGAGTACCCTCGATAAAGCAACTGGTTTCGAAAAAAGGTTTGAAAACATTAATACGGTCATGTTTGAAGATTCTCAAGCAGCATCAAAAGCTGTTGCTAAAGAAATAGCTGATCTTATAAGAGTAAAACAAGCACAAAAACAACCCTGTGTTTTAGGATTGGCAACAGGATCGTCACCAAAAGGATTATATGCCGAATTAGTGCGTTTGCACAAGGAAGAAGGATTGAGTTTTAAAAATGTTGTGACTTTTAACTTGGATGAATATTATCCAATGGAGCCAGATTCCGTTAATAGTTACGTGCGTTTTATGAAGAAGATGTTGTTTGATCACATCGACATTCTTTCAGAAAACTGCTACATTCCAGACGGGACCTTGTCCAAAGAAGAGATTGCAGATTACTGTAATGCCTTTGAGAAAAAAATTGAAGCTTTTGGAGGTATCGATCTTCAAATACTCGGGATTGGTGGCAATGGTCATATCGGTTTTAACGAATCAGGATCGTTACAAAACTCCAAAACGCGTTTAGTAGCCTTGGATCATATTACAAGAGTTGCGGCCAGTAAGGATTTTGCAGGCTTGTCCAATACACCAAGAACAGCGATTACTATCGGTGTTAAAAAGATTATGGAAGCCAAGCGCGTCATTCTTTTGGCGTGGGGCGAAAGTAAAGCGGCGATTGTTAGAACTTCAGTAGAAGGGCAGGTTACCAACCAAGTGCCAGCGTCTTTCTTGCAGGAGCATAATAATGCTACTTACGTACTTGATAAAGAGGCAGCTTCAAAACTAAGCCGTATCAATACCCCATGGTTGGTTGAAAAAGTAAACTGGACGGACCGTCTCATCAGAAAGGCAGTTTTAGGATTGGCATTAGATCTTAAAAAGCCAATTTTAATGCTTACGGATGCTGATTATATTGAGAATGGAATGAGTGATTTATTGACGGATATTGGTCCAGCCTACGATATCAACATTAAAATTTTCAACAAAGTTCAACATACCATTACCGGTTGGCCAGGTGGAAAACCAAATGCTGAAGACAGTAATCGTCCAGAACGTGCTGAACCAGCTAAAAAACGTGTCTTGATTTTCAGTCCACATCCTGATGATGATATCATTAGTATGGGAGGTACTTTCAAAAGACTTCACGAACAAGGTCATGAGGTGCATGTGGCGTATCAAACTTCAGGGAATATTGCCGTAGCAGATGAAGAGGCCTTGCGCTTTGCAAGTTTTGTGGTGGATTATAACGAGAAATTTGCGATTGAAAGCGATGCTACTCAAAAGATTTATAATAAAGTTGTTAAGTCTCTTCAAAATAAAAAATCAAGTGAGATTGATATTCCAGAAGCACGCTATATTAAAGGATTGATTAGAAAAGGGGAGGCGAGAGCAACGAGTCATTTTGTTGGTTTGCCAGATAACCAAATCCACTTTATGGAATTGCCGTTTTATGAAACGGGAACCATTGATAAACATCCTTTAGGGGAGGCAGATATTCAATTAACGATTGATTTGATTGAAAGCATCAAACCACATCAAATTTATGCCGCTGGAGATTTAGCCGATCCACACGGAACCCATAAAGTGTGCTTGGATGCCGTATTTGAAGCGGTCAGAAGATTAAAGTCAAAACCATTTATGGATGATTGCTGGGTATGGCTGTACAGAGGTGCATGGCAAGAATGGGGCATCGACGAAATTGAAATGGCGGTACCGATGAGTCCAGACCAAGTATTGGAAAAACGCCACGGAATTTTTAAACACCAATCACAAAAAGACGGGGTTGTGTTTCAAGGATCAGATGCCAGAGAGTTTTGGCAACGTGCGGAGGACAGAAACAGGGAAACCGCATTACTTTATGATCAATTAGGCTTGGCACATTATGCCGCGATGGAGGCTTTTGTGAGATGGCATTTTTAACTTTAAGAAAGGAATTATGATGGAAGTAACCATGAAAACCTTGTCGCAAATGAGCGGCTATTCCGTGTCAACGGTTTCGAAGGCTTTACGCGACAAGAAAGATATCAGTATAAAAACCAGAAAGATTATACAGGATTTAGCACAGAGTCATGACTTCGTGCCTAACAATTCTGCCATAGCGCTCAGGTCACAAAAAAGTCATACAATCGCGGTCATCGTACCAAAAATTGACTCTATGATTTATGGGAGTATGCTCAACAGTATTCAGCATATTGCTTTTGAAAATGGATATCGCGTGGTGGTTCAACAATATCAGAATTACGAAAATGACAAATATGGCTGCTTAAAAAGTTTAAGGAGCGGTGGCATTGATGGCGTTATCGTTTTAGGATCATCCAACGGTTTGGAGGAGCTTAAAAAAAGCGCCGAAGCCCATATTTTTCCAACGATCGTTAAAAAAATAGAAGATCTGAGTTTAACAGCGAATGATTATAAGAGTTTCGGAAAGAAAATGATCAACGCCTTGTTTTTTAAAATGGAAAACCGAGACAACGGAATGGATTAAATGTAATGAAAACAACAGCCTATTTAGATGGTCAATATGTTATACATCGTAATTTTTGATAATTTATAGAGGCATAAATCGGAATTAAAAATGAAGCAAGACACAAATTTATTAGAACAAAATCATCGGTGGTATTTTGAAAAATCCTTTTCATGTTCTGAAAAGTATGATCAATTTATCAACTGGTTAGGCGTGGAGTTTTATTTTTTTCAACAAGAGCAAGGTTCCGATTTTACCATTTATTTCCCTAACGGACAAGTGCAAGTGAAAAGAGAAGAAGAATTTGATGCTACACTTGTATCTAAAATAACGGTTGAAAGTAAGTGCCGAAAAGTGGGTTCTAAAATAAAAAAGACACTTTCGGAATTCCTCGATCATATCGAAAATTATAATCGGCTCAGTCAGATGTCAGTATTGAGTTGATAAGTATTAATAGTACAAAGAACCCCGGAAATCGTTTTTGATTCCGGGGTTTTTTTATAGTTTTAGGTCATTGCGAGGAGGCACGACGAAGCAATCTCATGAACAAATGGCGGATCGACGAAGCAATACGTGTTTTTTGTGTCTTGTATTATATTCGTGAGACTGTTTCTCCCGATAGCTATTTGGATTGCAGTCACAACATTCTAATACTTTATTTGCACATCGCATATATCTTACTTCAAAAAGGCTATTTTTATTGTAATGAAACTCCATATATTAGACCGAAGTAATACAACAACATCCATTTGGGGTTTTGGTCTTGCTAATTATGGCTGTAAAATTTCCGAAGGTAGAAGGGCAATCAAAAATTTCACTTACAAGCTTAATATAGTCTTATGGAACTAAAAATAAATCCCAAATATCCATCGGTAACCGATCTAAGAAAAAGAGCGATGGTAAAAATGCCAAAGTTTGCTTTTGAGTATTTAGATGGCGGCTGTAATGAAGATATCAACTTAGATAAAAACCGAACCGATATTCAAAAAATTGAATTGATGCCGCAATACTTGTCCAAGTTTGATAAGGCAGATACCCGAACTGAATTGTTTGGTCATACCTATGCGGCACCTTTTGGGATTGCACCAGTGGGACTGCAAGGTTTGATGTGGCCAAATTCGCCAGAAATTCTCGCAAAGGCCGCTTTTGATCACAATATTCCTTTTATATTGAGTACGGTTTCTACGTCCAGTATTGAACGTATTGCCGAAATAACCGAAGGGCAATCGTGGTTCCAATTATACCATCCCTCTGACGAAAAAATTAAAAGAGATTTGCTGGATCGCGCCGCTGCTGCAGGAACTGATGTTTTAGTGATTCTGGCCGATGTACCAACCTTTGGATACCGACCTCGAGATATTCGAAATGGTTTGGCAATGCCGCCTAAGATGAGTTTGAAGAATATTCTAGAGATTTTTACAAAGCCTGATTGGGCGATTCAAACCTTAGTTCATGGGAAACCTGCTTTTAAAACTATGGAGCGTTATATGCCAAAGGACTTAAATATGCAGAAGTTGGGCGCCTTAATGGATGCCACTTTTTCTGGAAGATTAAATACCGATCGCATCGCGTCTTTAAGAGATCAATGGAAAGGTAAATTGGTCATTAAGGGCGTCGTCATTGAACAGGATGCGCAAAAATCGATCGACTTAGGTATCGATGGCATCATTGCTTCCAATCATGGCGGACGTCAACTGGATGCAGGCCAATCTTCAATTGTACCGATGGCCCATTTAGCGGAAAAATTCAAAGGACAAATCAAAATCATGGTGGACTCAGGTTTACGTGGCGGTCCCGATATTGCTAGAGCCATGGCAAGTGGCGCTGAGTTTACCTTTATGGGACGCAGTTTTATGTATGGCGTTGGCGCTTTAGGAAAAGAAGGTGGTTCTCATACCATTTCTCTAATGAAAACGGAATTCCAGCAAGTTATGGATCAGATTTGTTGTGAGAAAGTGGAAGATTTGCATAAGTTTCTTGTGAGGAAGTAGAGGGTAGGGAGTAGAAAAGAGAAAATAGAGCATAGAATATAGACAAATGTCTCGCAGAGCCGGAAGGAGGCGCTAAGTTGTGAGTTGTTAGGTTGTGGTTGTATCAAGTCCATAATGCTCCGTGAAGCTCAGTGAAATCTCCGCGCATCTCTGTGTAATAACCAGTAGCAATCCGTGCAAATCCTTGAAATTCGTGTCAAAAAATATGCGCCACTCGTCTGAACGGTCGTAAAGGTCAAGCGTTCCATGAAATCAGGGATGAGGAATTGCGGAAATGTTATAAAATTCAGCGAATTCGGTCTGACTACCAATCATAAGGTTCTTAGATTTAAATAATAGTCAAAGCAAATCAGCCAGATCAGTGTCATCAGCGTTCTATAGTAAATCTGACTAATGATTGATGTTAACAGTCGGTGGAAAGTGGAAAAAAATATCTAATTTTGACAATTAGTTAACTAAAGACGGTCAACAATAATCAGGGAGGTTTAGTTTTTTGGCTACTGTTTGGCGATTCCATATATAAGTAAAATCTTTTTTAAAACATACCGATGAAAAGCAAAGTCATTAATTTATTTGGCGATAAAGCCGTTGTCCAAAACCAAGACGTAAAATATTCTGAATTATTAGAACAATTTCTAACGCCATTTGCGAGGGATTTTGATGACGTCGAATTTTATGAAGATGTTATTGATTTTGTCATTAATGCTTGGAATTTTGGGAATATGAAACTCATATTGCCGGAGGGTGAAAGTGATGCCATAGTCAATGCTATAAAAGATAAGGACGTCGATGTCGATTTGTTGAAAAGAATGATTGCTTTTAAAATTGAGAAATTTAAAGCATTCCCCAATTTTATTGTCGATTATGAAGTAGGAGAAAGAGATGGAGATCCACTTTTAACAGTAGTTACCCAAGAACCAGACGCTTATTTGAATGCTATGGCCGAAGATATGGACGATGATCATAGCGAGGATGATTTTGAAGAAAATTATATCAATCGTAATATCATTATTTTAAAACCCTTACAACCGTTTTCAGATTGGCTGTCTAACTTGTATCCTGGAGAAATGCATGATGTGAATGAAATGAGTACTTATTTAGTAAGTGTAGAAATTGAAGACGTGGAAGCCTGGCTTAAAAAGAAATTTGATAAATTATTTATCCGCGAATTAGAAGGTTGGCATACCAATAAAAAAGAATGGCCTCAAAAACGCACTTATACAATGTTTAAACAATGGTTTCAAGTCGATATATCTTCAATGGTCTACGATTTAGAAGAAGAGCCAGTTTTTAAATTTGGATAGAAAATTCCCGTTTTCCATAAGGTTACTTCGCGTTTTTACTATCATTTCACATGAGGGTCATTCGCAATCGTATAACTTCTGAAGGCGCTCCGTCATTATCTGTGACAAGCACCAAATCCGTTTGCGTGTCGGATATCATTTGGTCCACAGTTACAGATTCTACTTTTAAAGGAAATCCAGGATTAGGAATTTGCTGAATTAAGAAGTCATCCGCAAGCACGCCATTATTTATTTTGATGACGCCGATAAAACTACCCAGAATTTCGCCGTCGTCATAAGCATTGGGTGCATCTTCTACCGCCGCCGTGAAAATCAAATAGGGTTGATTATCTAGCGTTGTAACACCTGAAAAGCCCGCCTCCAAACCATTGATTTTCGGCAAAGAATAGCAATTGGTTTTAGTAATTGGAAAGTCACTCCCTGTTTTACAATAGGCAATAAAATCTGGATAAGAAAAACTAAAAATGATGTTTCGTCCTCGATTAAAAAGGTAAAGTAAATGTCCATCAAAAGCGATCCCTTCAATGTTGAGTTCGTAGCCTTGCATGATCTCCACACTCCTTATATGCTCCTAAAACAGGGAGATATCATATGTCTCATAGCTGATTTCTTTTCCTAGGTGCACTAAAATACAAGCATCACGCTCGGGCGATTTAGATCCAGATCCGAAAACAAGAATCTCGGTCGCGCTGACCATTTCCATCGCTTCAAAATCGGGTTTGTCGATTTTTGGAATGGTATTTCCTTGTAACTTTTCGGAAGAATAGATCTGGGTTTTTGAAAGCAGTTCAAAGTTTTTGTCGAGCCGAAATAAATAAGGAGAATCATCGCCAATTGCATAAAAATCCTCTTTAAACTTAACTATTCCCGAGGCACTTGGCACATGTTCCAAGATTTGCCAGCTGAATATTTCGATGTCTAATGTTGTTTTTTGCAAAGCGTTTTTCTTTAAAGGTAAAATTATTTCTAAAATTAATATCTAATGTGATCAGCAGAATTCTGTATGATTCTTCAAATAGTTTTCCTAAAACTCAACTTCGAATGTCGCGAGTGTAAATGTTTTACTCCATCTCATTGATAAAATCTTGCTTGATTAAATAAGGAATCTTGATAATGTCAAATCATCAATTAAATAGTTAATTGTTTAAATAATTTTAGCTTAAAGTAGTTATATTTAGAAACACTTGTTAATTTTAGTGGCTAATATTTAATCGGAAGAATGCCGTACTAGTTGGGTAGTTATTAATTTTAACCTGTAGATATTGGAAGTAAACACTATTATCCAGTTAGACTAAGGATTCATATCGCACATAAAATCAAAATAGAATGAAACACTTTAAAAGCCAATACCTGTGGGTTTTATTGGTAATCTTCGCGATGTCCTGCAAGGATAATGCTAAAAAGGACATCGTAAAAAACGAAAATCCAGTTAAGAAGGAGCGGGCAATTGAATCTGCTATTTTAGAAAATGACACTTCTTTTTATCATGTGGATTTTAAAACCTATCCGCAGATGGACAAAAGTCTGCCCATTGGCGTTTTTGATTCGGGTACAGGTGGACTGACAGTTTTGGACGCGCTCGTCCATTTTGATGGCCACAATAACAAGAATAACGAGAAAGGTGGCGACGCAATTCCTGATTTTATTTCTGAAAAATTCATCTATTTGGCCGACCAAGCCAATATGCCTTATGGGAATTATTCCAGCGAAAATAAAACAGATTTGCTCGTCGAACATATTCTAAAGGACATGCAGTTTTTACTTTCTGATAAATATTATCGTGAGGCCAGTGATATCCAATTTCAGAAAGATAAACAACCCGTAAAATCTATTGTGATTGCTTGTAATACAGCTACGGCTTATGGAAGTGAGTTTATAAACGAATTCATCGATAAAACCGGGATTGAACTAAAAGTCATCGGTGTTATTGATGCCGGTGCACGTGGCACGCTTTCTACTTTTAAAAAGGATGAAAATGGCGCCATTGGGGTCATGGCAACGGTGGGAACTATTTCTTCTAAAGGGTATGAAAATACACTTTTACGCGTGAAGGATGAGTTGGGCTATACCGGAAATATCCAGATTTTTAATCAAGGTGGCCATGGTATTGCAGAAGCCGTGGACGAGGAGCCGGATTTTGTAAATAAAAAATATAAAAAACCGCGTGATGATTATAGAGGCCCTTCGTTAAATGATCCCAATTTTGCGATTGACAAGACTTTAATGGATATCTATAATTTTGATTTTGATCATGGCAAAATGTTATGTGATAATAAGGATGTCGATGATTGTCAGGTTCTCCAAATTAATGATTCGGGAAATTATGTGCGCTATCACGTAGTCAGTTTGTTGGAGCAAATCCGGAAAGCCAAAAACCCACAGCCTCTAAAAGCCATTGTTTTAGGATGTACGCATTATCCTTATTTGACCAAAGAGATTAATGAGGTTTTGGATGAACTTTATAATTACAAGAAGGATGGGAAGTATATTTATCGCGATTATATGGTTGAAAAAGTTGCGATTGTGGATCCTGCCGTGAATGTTGCCGAAGAACTCTACGTGTATATGAAAGAGAAAAATCTTTTTAATCCTGCCGGAAATATTAAGGATAGCGAGTTTTTTATCAGTGTGCCTAACTCGACCAACGCGAATGTAAAGCTTGATGATAACGGCCGATTTCCTTACAGTTATAAATACGGTAGAAACGAAGGTGAAATTCAGGAATATGTGAAAATGGTGCCTTTCAGTAAAAATAATATTTCAGAAGAAACTTTGGATCGTTTTAAAACCTCTATTCCACAAACGTATAAATTGATCGAAGAATTTACCCGTTCCAATCCAAAAACTAAATATTTGGACGAATCCGTTAGAATTAAATAGAAAACCAAAAAAACGTTTTTAGGGGGAATTCTATTTTAAGTAATAGTAAGGCCTTAAAACAGAGATGTTTTTTTAAATTGTCAAATATTATCCCTTAATTGGATGTAGTCTAAAAATCAAACCAAGAATAATATGAAGTATAGTATTAAATTATTGAGTCTAACATTTTTTTCCATCCTCTTATTAGCTTGTGGAGAAAGCAAAGTCGTCGTGGCGGAAGCTTTTAAAGGCGGCAAAACTGCAATATCAAATAATGGAATGGTGGTTTCTGCTCATCCTGAAGCCAGTAAAGTGGGTATGGAAATTCTGAAGCAAGGTGGGAATGCTGTTGACGCCATGGTCGGCGTACATTTTGCCCTAGCTGTAGTTTATCCTTCGGCTGGTAACCTTGGTGGTGGCGGATTTATGATGTATCGGAAAAATGATGGCGAAGTTTTTTCGTTGGATTTTAGAGAAAAAGCGCCGGGCAATGCCTATGAAGACATGTATTTGGATGCTGACGGCAATGTGATCGAAGGAGAAAGTTTGTTTGGACAGAAAGCTTCTGGCGTTCCTGGTTCTGTGGACGGGATGTTGTTGGCGCACGAGAAATTCGGTTCCTTGCCACTGGCTACTTTGATTGAACCATCGATTCAACTTGCCGAAAAAGGATTTCATATTTCAGAGCAACAAGCGAAAAACTATAATTACCATAAAGAGGATTTCACGAAAAACAATCGCAATCCTGAAACGGTTACTTTAATCAAAGCCGAACCATGGAAAGCTGGAGATGTATTGGTACAAAAGGATTTGGCCGAAACTTTAAAGCGCATCAAAAAAGATGGCAGAAAAGGATTTTACGAAGGTAAAACAGCCGAGCTTTTGGTTGCCGAGATGCAAGCTGGGAATGGGATCATTACTTTAGAAGATCTTAAAAATTATAAGTCTGCATGGCGCACGCCTATCACTGGAAATTATAGAGATTATACAATCCATAGCATGGCACCGTCAAGTAGTGGCGGGATTGCGTTGGTTCAGCTTCTAAAAATGGCTGAACATTTCCCATTGTCCGACTTTGGATCAAAAAAGGCAAAAACCATCCATGCGATGACCGAAATGGAAAGAAGGATTTATGCCGATAGAGCAGAGCATTTAGGAGATTCTGATTTCTGGGATGTTCCGGTGAAGGAATTATTAGATGATGATTATATCGCGTCAAGAGTCGCTCAAATAGATATGTCAAAAGCAACCGATAGTGAAACCGTTCGACCAATGGCGTTGGACAATATTGTCGAAAAAGAAGAAACCACTCATTATTCCATTGTTGATAAAGATGGCAATGCGATTTCTTTAACTACCACGATCAATGATGGCTACGGCTCTAAAGTATTTGTGGAAGGCGCTGGTTTTTTATTGAATAACGAAATGGACGATTTTAGCATGAAACCAGGAGTTCCAAATATGTATGGATTATTAGGTGGTGCGGCCAATTCCATTCAACCCAACAAACGCATGCTCAGTGCGATGACGCCAACCATTATCGAGAAAAACGGCCAATTGTTTATGGTGGTCGGAACGCCAGGAGGCTCCACCATCATCACTTCGGTTTTTCAATCTGTCGTGAACGTTATCGATCATGGTATGACCATGAGTGAAGCTGTATCCGCAAAACGATTCCATCACCAATGGAAACCCGATTGGATTTCCACTGAAAAAGGAGCTTTGGATCCTGCTGTCATAAAAGAATTAGAGGCTATGGGCCATGTGGTCAAAGAGCGCGGCAATATTGGTAGGGTAGAAGCAATTCTGGTAAGACCTGATGGCTCATTGGAAGGCGCCGCTGATCCAAGAGGGGATGACTGGGCGATGGGGGTGGATTAGATAAATTATAAAAGTCACTTTAAGCTAAGGTATGTCCTTATGTCGTGGTGCATTTAAAAAAACATCCGAACGTTTAAATAAAAACAGAATATGGAAAAATGGAATGAATTATGTTACATTCTGTCGGAAAACTTGCCTTCAAATACGAGTGAGCAGTTATTTGAGTTAAAAGTCATTCAGGCATTTGAAAAATTAGGATGGAGTGAGTATAATAATGAAATAATTGTCAGAGAAAGTGTTCAGTTAGGAGCCTCAAATAGAATTAGTCCAGATTTATTGTTTAAATCAAAAGAGTTAGGGAATCTTTTCATTGTGGAAGTCAAAAAACCTTCTTTCGAAATAGACAACTTGACTTTTAAAGGGCAATTATCGTCCTATATGGGGATTATGAGAGTAGAATTAGGAATTCTAATAGGTAATAAAATACAAATATTTTTAGACGGTAAGTTTTTTCAAGAGAATGGCATTGTCTTAATCGACGAAATTGAATTTAAAAGAGAAAATGAAAAAGGTTTAAAGTTTGTACAATTATTCATCAAGGGAAACTACAATAAAGAAATTATTGAAAATTACGCCCAAGAAAAAATTCAAGAGTTAAAAGAAATAGAAGATTTTAAAAGCCTAAAAAAACAATTGTGTTCTGAAAATTATACCGAAAAAATTATTGACTATTTAAAATCTGACCTTCTAAAAGAATATGACGACAAAATAATTGAGAAAGTTTTCCAAGAATTAGAGGTTAAAATTGAGAGTAAGAATAAATTTTCTCCAATAAAAAACCACGAAAAAAGAAGAGCGCAAAAGTATAATTCAATTGAAAATTTTAATAATTCTAATGGAAGGCTTCCGGTCGGAAAATATGTACGAAAAACATTTAATGAGTTAGTTAATAGTAATTTAATTGATAGAAATGAAGTTGAAAGATTACAAAGAGGCGATTATTCAAAATTAACGTTTGATATTCAATTCCCTTTTTTAGCTAAAGAAAATTCAACTTATTACGAAAAAACAAGATATTGGAAAAACCCATATCGTATAAACGGAGAACTCTATTTTGTCTGTTCGCAATGGTACGAAGTTCCTGCAAATAATGATCGACCATATTATGAAGATTGGTTAGAGAAAATAAAGAATAGAAACCCAAAAGTGGAGTTAATGATTAACCAAAATCTGCGTTAATATCTTTTCAAACCAACCCACAATAATCAAAAAACCCAGACTTCCGTCTGGGTTTTTGCTTTGAAAATCATCTCTATCATATAACAAGTTGTCATTCTTATCATGAATCGCTGCTACCAATTCAATCAATCTAATTTCAACAATTCAATATTTCTAAATTCGGTGGGGTGGCTTTCGCTTTGTAGAGAGATATAACCTCCTTTTATGGCTTCACCAATTCTGTTTTTATACATTGGATTATAGTCATCCATATCTGCGCCACCATATTGTGGTTTTGAATAGCGCAATACTTCTTTATCGTTGATTTTATGGATGATTAAAGAATCGTTATAGACTTCAACTTCCAAATTGACCCACTGATCGCCATGATACGTTTCGGAATTGGATTCTGTACAATGATCCGTAATCAGCAGGCCATCCATGACCACGTTGGTGCCTGGGGTGCATAAATTCGCTGTGGATCGGTCAACGCCTTGGGTCAGTCCGCCTAGCATCTGAACCTCAATGCTCAATGGGAAACTTTGGTCTTTAGCCATGTTTTTAGGATCTTCACCATGAATCATAACGCCGCTATTTCTGGTTGCCCATCCGGCTCCATCTGCAATTTGATCGCCGGTAAAACGGTATTGCATTTTTAATTTATAATTGGAATAGGGTGTTTTATAGAAAAGATGACCAAACCGATCATTGAACTTGCCATCATAACCATCATAAGAAACTTTAATGACACCATCCTCAACTCGAAAGGTATTGTGAATATTGTCGCCTAAATCATAGCCTTTGATTTTAGGCGTCCATCCGTCTAAATCTTTGCCATTAAATAAAGAGATCCAGTTTTCCGTAGCTTGTTTTTTAACAATAGCATCGCGGTTTTTAGCTTCGGGTTTTGATTTGCAGCTTACGATTAATAAAAGAATTAATGCAATTAAAATTGGGTTGGACGGTTTGTACATATTCATTAATTTTTAAATATTTTTACTGTATTCGGATATTTTCTCGTTTAAAAACCTGATGTATATGTGTATGAATGGATGTGTGGTATAGTAAAATTTAATATTATTCGTCCTCCGCCCTCCGTCATTCGTCCTCCTTCTTTTATCCTTAAGTCATTTCCAACCCTTCGATAATTTCATAAAAAAACAACACATCAATATTAATCACTAATTGGCTTGATTTTAAAGCGACCAAGCTCTCCCTCCAGTAGCTTTTTCCACGGAAACACATCCTTTTTGCTGCCCTGGAATCGGATCATAGGCTAACACGTTTTTGCCAATCTCCTTACTTGATTTATAGGCCCAAACTGTCTGATCGCGAATTTTCATTAGCGTTTCAAAAACTATGTTTTCTTGTTCCGCATAGGCTAGCCGCTCCGCTTTTGTAAGGCTAAGATATTTCGATAAAATGGCATCAAATTTTTCGGGTTCCAAAGTAAATGGCTTCTCATTTGGAGGATTCAATTCTTCTGGAATTCCCAACTCTTCAATCACAGCATCCAAACCCGTTTTATAGATTTCTTTTTGTTCGTCAGTTGCGGTTGCTGAGGTATAAAGATCAATGAATTTCGGTACGTTAACATCTAGCGCGCCCGGAATACCTTTCGTTTTCGGCAAAATTAAGTCCACTAATTTCTGTAAGACATAGGCTTGTTTGTCAGAAAAAAATAGGGGCGTCCACTTTTCTTCTGGCGTGGTACAACTTTGAAGCATGCTTAAGATGGTAGGTGTTGCAATAACATATCCTAAGGATAATCCCAAGTTTTTTAGTGCGTCTCTTCTGTTCATAATTATGCTTTATTTGATTTGAATTGTGCAATGGCATGCTGTGCAGCTCTAGCGGTTAATGCCATATAAGTCAATGACGGATTTTGGCAACCCGCTGAGGTCATACAAGCCCCATCGGTTACATATACATTCGGCACGCCATGCACTTGATTATTGGCATTAAGCACGGATGTTTTTGGATCTCTACCCATACGGGCGGTGCCCATTTCATGAATGCCTATCCCTGGCGCATGCTGCACGTCATAAGTCGTGATGTCTTTAAATCCTGCCTTTTCCAGCATCTCGGCGGCCTGCTGTTTAATGTCTTCACGCATGATCAATTCGTTTTCTTTCCATTCCGCATCAAAGGTTACGGTCGGCAAGCCCCATTCATCTAGCTTGTCATAATCCAAGGTCATTTTATTGTCATGATAAGGCAAACATTCCCCAAAGCCCATAATGCCCATGCTCCATGGTCCGGGTTTTAAAATCGCCTCCTTGAATTTTTCGCCGTAGCCAATTTCGGCAACGTGTTCGGAGATTCCGTATCGGCCGCCGCCGCCTTGATAGCCATAGCCTCTTAAAAAGTCTTTGCGTTCGGTGGCTTTATCTCCTAAGTTTCTGAATCGTGGTATATAAATACCGTTTGGTCGACGTCCTTTATAATATTGATCCTCAAATCCCTCTACTACAGCATTGGCACCTGCTCCTAAATGATGGTCCATAATATTATGTCCTAATTCGCCAGAGTCATTGCCTAATCCGTTGGGGAAACGCTCTGATTTGGATTGCATTAAGATGGACGCCGACGGGATTGCGGAAGCACAGCTAAAGATGATATCCGCAGTAAAAATATGCGTTTCCTTGGTTTCAGCATCGATCACTTTAACACCCGTTGCTTTTTTTAGCGAGTCGTCATAGATGATTTCATGGACAATTGAATCAGGTCTCAAAGTCATATTGCCGGTAGCTTCCGCCGCTGGCAATGTGGAAGCGTTACTGCTAAAATAACCACCGTAAGGACAGCCTCTAATACATCTATTTCTAAATTGGCAATTACTTCGTCCTTTATGTTCGTGATCGCCTGTAATATGAGCCACGCGTCCGATAGTCAACAAACGATCCTCGTAGTTATTGGCAAGTTGGGATTTAAACTCTTCTTCGACGCAATTCAATTCCATTGCCGGCGAGAAAATGCTGTCTGGTAAATGCGGAATTCCGAGGGCTTCGCCACTGACGCCGATATATTTTTCGACATAATCATACCATGGGGCGAGATCATTGTAACGGATAGGCCAATCCACACCATGGCCATCTTTAAGATTAGCGGTAAAATCCAAATCGCTTAGGCGGTAACTTTGACGCCCCCAAGTTAAAGAACGTCCGCCTACGTGATAGCCTCGCATCCAATCAAAACGCTTGGTTTCATTATAAGGATGTTTGATATCATCCACAAACCAATGTTTGCTTTCTGCCGAGGTGGTATAGCCTGTTCGGGATTGTTTTTCTTGCCGTTCCTGATCTTCCGTTGTGGTGCCACCACGTAATTCGGTGTCCCAAGGATCATTGTGCATGGTAGGATAATCGCCGTGTTTTACCATGCGTCCTCTTTCGAGCACTAAGGTTTTTAATCCTCCCTCACATAATTCCTTCGCTGCCCAACCGCCGCTAATTCCTGTTCCAATGACTATAGCGTCGTAATGTTCTTTTATCATAGTGTACTTATATATTCAAACTATTAATAGCCTACTAAATACAGGAGTAATAGTCCTAATTATTTTGGTGATGCAGATTTTTAAAGTCTAAACTTAGTCAAATTAGTAGTATTCTGATGAAACTTTAGTATTTTTCATCTTCTTTTATTTTTTTTAAAAATATTAATATTAAACTAATAAAACCAAAATCATTATGACCAAAAAGATTTTTATTCCTTTATGTTTATTTTTTCTTGTGACGACACTTTTTGTTGGATGTAAAGAAAATCCAGCAAAATCAGTTCAAGCAGAAGTTGTAACGAATGATGTCAAACCATTTTTTAAGTTGTCACTAGCGCAATGGTCCTTACACCGAGCCATTGGGAATAACGAATTAGATCCGTTGGACTTTGCTGAAAAAGCCAAAGCAATGGGTTTTGAGGGAATAGAATATGTTTCGGGTCTTTATACAAAAAAGCTGGAATCCATGGGGATGGAAGCGCTTCAGGAGGCTTTAAAAGAAAAGAGTAAAGCACATGGCGTTGAAAATGTATTGATCATGATCGATGGTGAAGGCGATTTGGCGGCCTCAGATGAAAAAGAAAGAAATCAGGCTGTTGAAAATCATAAAAAGTGGGTAGATGCGGCTCAATTTTTAGGCTGTCATTCTATTCGGGTCAATTTATTTGGTTCAAATAATGAGGACGAATGGATTGCAAATGCGACCATCGGTTTAAAAAGATTGGCGGAATATGGTCAATCTAAAGGCATAAATATCATCGTTGAAAACCACGGTGGTTTTTCTTCAAATGCCGGACTTTTAGTTCAGGTCATGAAAAAAATAGATATGGCCAACTGTGGCACCTTGCCTGATTTTGGCAATTTTTGTGTGAAACGTGAAGGTGGCGGAAAATGGGATGGAAAATGTATTGATGAATATGATAAATATAAAGGAGTAGAAGAAATGATGCCTTATGCAAAGGGCGTTAGTGCCAAGTCTTATGATTTTGACGCTGACGGTAATGAAACTACGCTGGACTATCCTCGTTTTTTGAAAATTGTCAAGGATTCTGGTTATAGAGGCTTCATGGGTGTAGAATTTGAAGGCAGCAATGTTAGTGAGGAAAAGGGCATTGAATTAACTCGCGATTTGTTATTGAAAATAGGAAAAGAACTTTCTAAATAATCACATCAAACTTATCTAAAAAAATATTAATCTATAATAGTAAACCCATGAAAAAATTAAGTGCACTTGCAATTTTAAGTTTAGTATTCATGCCATTGATTTTTGGCTGTAAGGACAAGAGTGATAAAGCTAAGGAAACAACCGAAGCCGAAAAGGAAACTGTGGATGCTGTTGAAGATAGCGATGACTGGATCGTTCTTTTTGATGGCAGTTCTTCAGACGGATGGCGAGGGTACAAAAAGGACCACTTTCCTGAAGCTTGGAAAATAGAAGGCGATGCTATACGTTGCATAGGATCTGGACGTGGCGAAGCGGGCAATAAAGATGGTGGCGATATTATTTATGACCAAAAATTCAAAAACTTTACCTTGAGTTTAGAATGGAAAATTTCTGAAGGAGGAAATTCAGGGATCTTTTATCTTGGTCAAGAAGACCTTGATTATGTTTGGAAAACGGCACCTGAGATGCAAGTTTTAGATAATGACAAGCATCCTGACGCCAAATTAGGATTAGATGGAAACCGTCAAGCAGGATCATTATATGATTTAATTCCTGCAAAACCGCAAAACGTAAAACCTGTAGGCGAATGGAATCAAGTTGAAATTACCGTTTATAATGGTACTGTGATTCATAAACAAAACGGGGTCAATGTAGTGGAATATCACTTATGGACTCCAGAATGGAATGCCTTGGTGGCAGGAAGTAAGTTTCCAAGCTTAAATAAAGATTGGGCAGATGTAGCCAACGAAGGCTATATCGGTCTGCAAGATCATGGCGACGATGTGTGGTTTAGAAATATTAAGATTAAAGAATTGTAGACTCGAGTCTTTTTAAATCCCTGGGCATTACCTTTCTAATTGAAATTCCTCGTGTCTCTGAATGAATTATTCTAAAACACAAGGAATTTCTATATAAACAGCTATCAATAGCATAGTAAACTATCAAAACATACAGAAAAACATGAGAAAATTAAGAATAGGAATGATTGGTGGCGGCATTGGCTCTTTTATTGGCGATGTCCACAGAAAAGCTGCGACCCTTGATGGAATGATTGAATTGGTTTGTGGCGCATTCAGCAGCACGGCTGAAAAATCAAAGGCTTCGGGTAAAGAGCTATTATTACCTGAAGACCGATGTTATGGCAGTTTTGAAGAAATGATTCTTAAAGAAAAAGCGCTACCTGAAAATCTCCGTATGGATTTTGTGGCTATTGTCACACCAAATTATATGCACTTTGCGCCAGCAAAATTAGCATTAGAAAATGGTTTTCATGTCGTGTGCGACAAACCGATGACCTTAACTGAAGATGAAGCAAAAGAATTAGAGGAGCTCGTGAAATCGACCGGACTACTTTTTGCGTTGACCCATAATTATCCAGGAAGTCCCATGGTTAAACAAGCCAAAGCCATGGTTAAAAATGGAGATCTTGGAGCGATCAGAAAAGTGCAAGTCCATTATTTACAAGGTTGGATGGCTACTGCGGTTGAGGATTCAGATAATAAACAGGCGGCTTGGCGTGTTGATCCTTCAAAATCTGGGCTTGGCGGTGCTTTAGGGGATATTGGAACCCATGCCCATAATTTGGTAGAATATATTACAGGATTAAAAGTTAAAGAACTCGCTGCCGATTTAGGACGATTCGGTAAAGGCCGTGTTTTGGATGATGATGGTAATATTTTGCTGCGCTTGGAAAATGGCGCCAAAGGAATTATGTCCATATCTCAAATTGCCGCGGGAGAAGAAAACAATCTCTCTATTCGGGTTTATGGCGAAAAAGGCAGTTTGGAATGGCATCAGGAAAAACCAAATGAACTGATCACAAGATGGCTCGATCAACCGAAAATGATTTTCACGTCTAATGGGAATGATCTTTACCCACTGTCATTAGCCGCGTCTCGAATTCCCGCTGGGCATCCAGAAGGTTATTTGGAAGCCTTTGCCAATGTCTATAAAAACTTTGCAACACATTTAAATGCATTTAAAACAAAAACCCCCATTGAAACTCCAGACTATCCGACGGTATCTGTTGGGGTTAGAGGCGTGCAATTTATTCATGCGGCTGTTGAAAGTGATCAGCAAAATGCGGCTTGGGTGGGGTTGGATTAAGGAAGTGTCTTAGGGTGTTTTTCACCTAGCTAAAACTTGATTTACTGGGGTATATGTTTTTAATAAAGATGTTTGTTTCTTTAGTGTGTGATGTTTATTAGAAATGAATATGTTTGGTATTGATAATAGATATAGGCGCAAAGGATTGCCTTTATACATATGTTTAAACAATATGAAAAAGAAATTAATTATAATATTAACACTAATCGGAATTAACTCTTTCGGTCAAGAATTATCTTGTGCAGATTTTAAAACTGGAACTTTTAACACCTCAATTTCAGAGCCAGTTCAAATAAATTGGAAAATTGTTCGCGACGGAAATGTACAAACCGAAATTATGCCTGAATTACCAATAGAATTAAAAGATTCAGGATATCCGACTGATCCTCAATATGGAATTATTAATTGGATAGACGATTGCACTTATCGACTAACCTATGACGAATCGAAGGCTGAACTCACCGAATCGCAAAAATTGATAAATTATTTAGGAGGGGTTCTAACTGAACTGATTAAAATTGAAGAAAATTGTTATTATTACAAATCAACTTTGAAATACGAAGGCGGAGAACAAGTAACGTCCGGAAAACTCTGCAAATAATAAGCACTTTGTAAAAATAATTACAAGTTCTCGTCTACTTGGAAATTCCTGCGCAATTTCCACAGGCTCAATCAATTTTTACTGCTTTAAGTACTTAATTATTCCACTATTTTTGCGCCAATCCGTTGGCTGTTATTATAATAAGTAATTCATATGAAAAGAATCCTTTTCTTCTTGTTTTTGGTCCTTTCGACAAATTTATTGTCTGCTCAAACGGAAAAATATAAAATTGCAATTGAAAATTTTCAGTCAAACTATAATGATGATAAATATGATGCGGTTTTTAATTGTTTTTCACAAGAAATGAAAAAAGCATTGCCTATTGAAAAAACAAAACAGTTTCTGACTAATTTGAAAAGTCAAGCAGGTAATATAAAAAGTATGGAGTTTATCAACTATCAGCAGGAAACTTATGCCATCTATAAAACGAAATTTGAAAAAGGTGTTTTTGCGGTAAATATTTCACTTAATGGCCAAAATCAAATTAATGGACTTTTTATCAAGCCTTACGAAGAATCCACTGAGGCAACAAATTTGGTAAACACATTGAGCAATTATCCAAAAGAAATTGCTGAGACCATCTTTTCGAAATCAAAAGATTTCCCAAACAACACACAACTTTCCATTGCCATAATTCAAAATGAAAAAACAAATTACTATGGAATTATAAAAATAAATGATACCATAAAACCAGCTGAAAATCAGAAGAAAATTTTCGAAATAGGCTCAATTACAAAAGTATTCACATCCGCCGTTTTAGCTTCACTTGTTGAGGATAAAAAAATAAAATTGACAGACGCTGTCAATTTTTATTATCCCTTTACTTTCAAAGGGAACATCAAGATAACTTTTGAGAGTTTGGCCAATCATACTTCCGGTTTACCTCGGTTGCCTGAAAATTTGGATTTGTCAAATAAAACCAATCCGTATAAAAATTACGGCAAAGCCGAACTTGAAGAGTATCTTAAAAATCTATTAAAGCTTGAAAACGAAACTTCAAAAACCTATTTATATTCAAACTTGGGCACAGGACTTTTAGGTTATACTCTGGGTTTATCACAAAAAACAAATTTTCAAACCCTTTTACAAAAGAAAATTTTTGATAAGTATGAAATGAGAAATTCATTCACCAGCTCACAACGTTTGGGAAATAGTCTTACAAAAGGTTTGAACAAAAAGGGAGAAATAGTTTCCAATTGGGATTTTGACGTGTTATTTGGTGCAGGTGGAATATTATCTACAACAGAAGATTTAGCAAAGTTTGTAAATGCCCAATTCAATCCTAAAAACAAAGAACTTGAATTGACGAGAAAAACAACTTTTCAAATTAAGGATGACACTAAAATTGGCTTAGGTTGGCACAAATTAGAATCCACAAATGGACAAGATTTATTTTGGCACAATGGTGGAACAGGCGGATATTCATCCTCAATAGTCATGAATGTTGAGGAAAAAACGGCAGTCATCATCTTGTCGAATGTGTTCGACATTAATGACAGAATTGATGCTTTATCCTACGAATTGATAAAGAAGATCACGAAAAAATAACGATAGCCAACCGACTATATAAGCTATGGTCTGGTTTATACCATCTAAGAAAATCCTACAAATTTACCAAAGCCAGATTTATTTGGAGAGGTTCCTGCTAAACCCCACCACAATGCACAGACATAAATTATGAGGAAACCGATAAGAACAACGATTATCATATTATCATCAATCATTTTGGTTGGTATTATTTATTGGAATACTGGAATTCAAATTGAATATTACTTTCTGAGGAAACATGTCATTTTCTGGTCTGAAAATGTGCAAATAAAACCATCAGACTTTAAAGCTAACATCGATAGGGATTATGATTCTAATAAATCGTGGTTTCACGGATTTTATCTTAAATCAACAAATTTAAAAGATGCGGAAGTAAAAGCTTTATTTGACCAAAATAAATCGTGGATAAAGAATACAACAAATTTTGAGGAGCTAATGAAAATGCCGAAATTAAGATTTGACCTATATGAAAGTTTTGCGAGAAAATTTAACCGTGAAATTAATAAAATCAAATACAGAACTGATAAATCATATTCTGATTTAGAAAAAATAGGGGACAACATTTACGCAAATTTGTTAAAAGTTGAAGATAGCATATATGTTACGGATTTACCGATTCAAGAAAAAATTGACCATTGGAGGCCGAAAATAAATATGATGTTAGAAAGGAATATATAACTATACACTATAGGCTATGGCCTGATCTGTTCCTCGCTTGGAATCTCGATAGCTTTGGGGAAAGCAAAGTAAAAGGCATAAGGAATTAATAAAGAATCATAGATTATGCAACCACCATGTTTTCAGCGTCCCTAAGGGTCTATTTTTTTTACTCCAGATAGATGGAAGAGTTTGTCGTGTTCAACTTGATAAGGATTATTGGCTCTTCGGTTTCCATAACCAACGGTATTTTCATAAGATGACATGGTGTGTTTCCCGATAGGTTTTTAAACTCTCTGATCATATGCATTTGGTCAAAGTAGTTACATTCTGCCGCAATTGATGTCCACTTGAGCATAGCGTCTTCTCTTTTGAGGGATAAGGCGCGATTAAACCTTATGAGGCAGGTGAGGTGTTTGGGAGATATGCCGAGTTTAGTGGTAAAAAAACGCTCTAAATTACGGTTACTCATATGGGCTTGAACAGACAGCAGATCTAAATTCGCTTTTCCGCAGCCATTAACCATAAAATCCACTATTTTTCGAAGGTTTTTGTTGCCGCCCAATGGACTGCTTTTTAAAAGATAATGCAACAAATAAGCGTCCGCAAGGAGTCCCATTTCTCTTAAATCTTTAGCTGCGCACAAACGTTCATAAAGTGATTGTATATCAGGCTGTAAAAGATCTCTACCATCAATAATATGATTTCTAATTTCTGGGAGAGGAATACCAAAAATTTCATTTAAACCTGTGGGTTTAAATATTATCTCAAGAAATAAATAGCAGCCTTTAAAAGTCATTTCTCCGTTATATGCCGAACTCAATCCAAAAATATTTATACAGTCGCCTGTTTTAACGATTTCCTTATGAATGGGATCTCGTAAATGGATCAATTTGGCCTTGAAGAAAAAAGTTATGGAAGTGTAATAAGAGGCCAACCATGGTCTAGTAATAATAGCGCCCTCCGTATCGAAATGTCTTAAAATGTAGCTCGAAACGTATGCGGATAGGATGGGGTTTGGCGCTATATGTGAAGTGGTTACCATAACTTTTGAACCGTCTCAAGATTAAGAAAACTTATCATTTCATTCTAAGATAAATTTACAGTTTTGATTATATCTTAAAAAATATTTACTGTTAAAACTCTGTGAATCATGCATTTGATTGCCTTGAGGTTTTAAATGTGTTTTTAATAGGATGAGATATGACAAGAGTCCATTGAAGTAAATTGAAGTAAATGGATTTAATACAGTAGTTGGTCGTAATAAAACCGTGGCCCATTTTTAGAAAATGCATCGCGTCAAAGGATTCTGACGATTTAGTAAATAGCATGGATCTTGAATCCTAGCTTGGATTTTTGTCTAAGATATACCATAATGAATTTTTAGGCGGAATAATACTTGTCGTATTTGTACTATTATTTTTGAAAACTGGCCTCTAACTTTATCTAATATTATGCCGACGGTATTGGCTCGGAATTTAGAAATATTCTCCAACTCATAAATCACATAGAAATGAAGACTTCAAAAATGTATTTCGGTGCTCCAAAACTAATCGCCTTGATTTCCTTCACGTTTCTATGTTTTCTGTTTTATGGATGCAATAATGACGATGATAACACTCCTGTCATTCCAAAACTTGAGATTAAAACAGTTGCGTCTGGATTGAAAGGACCCATGGGTATAGAAATAGATAGTCAGGGCAATATCTGGGTCACAGAAAGTGGCACCAACATTCCCGATGCTGATAATAATACCCACAATAACAATGGCAAGGTTATTTTGATAACCCCCGATGGTCAAAAGCATGATGCCATTATCAATTTGGAATCCTATACCAACGCGCATTCTGGCGAATTGCAAGGTACAAGTCATATTTTAAGGGATGGCGGCATATTAAATGTTTTGTCTGGCAATCATTTGTACCGGGCGGACATATCTAACTTTAAGCCGGGAGATACGCCCTTGGATGCCCGAAATCTTCCATCTGAAGATATCTTTTCGGTGATTTCCAAATTGCCTGCCGCGAGCAATCCTGATCACGACTCCCATCCCTATAATCTTACCAAAGGTCCAGGAGGAGATCTTTACATTGCCGATGCGGGTGCCAACCTCATTGTACACCGTAAAGGCGTGAACGATTATTCTATTTTTGCAGAAATTCCTGCCCTTCCTAACCCTTTATTCCCTGGAATGGGTGGTCCCACAGTTCAGTCTGTACCTACTTCCCTCTACTATGATGGTGAGGCATTTTTGGTCACAAGCTTAACAGGGTTCCCATTTCCGAAAGACGAAGCGAGCATTTATAAAATTTCGTCATCTGGAGCTGTGTCGGTTTATCAAAAAGGATTTACCATGCTGGTAGATATAGTCAAAGGAAATAATACCAACCATTTGGTTGCACAATATGCCGCCTCCTTTAATCCGGCGTCTGGATTTGCTCCTAATACCGGCTCCCTCGTATGGGTTAATGGCGCTAGCACAATGGTGCTTGCAGAAGGGCTAAACCAACCAGCGTCCATCAAACAAGTAGACGATCATACCTGGTATGTAGCTTCCTTGGGGGATGGTGCAGTTTTAAAAGTGACTTATCAATAAATGACGTCGTTAAGAAAAGGATGCCAATTATCAACTAAATTATTCTCTGGATTAAAAAACCCTTATAAACACTGAGTTTATAAGGGTTTTTGGTGGAGTCGGAGAGAACGACCATATTTTTAACTTTCTAGTGTCTATGAGCATTCCCAAA
The DNA here is from genome assembly GCF_053579655.1 of Gelidibacter sp. NCBI lineage: Bacteria > Pseudomonadati > Bacteroidota > Flavobacteriia > Flavobacteriales > Flavobacteriaceae > Gelidibacter > Gelidibacter sp. The sequence continues at coordinate 88,478 of NZ_JBMDWE010000016.1, forward strand.
GGGTCTCTATTTAGGGGCCGAACGGATCTCGATTTAACAAACTTTAACGTTTGGTTAGGGAAAATGATCAAAAGAAAACAAAAAATGTCAAATCCTCTTTTATTATTCATATTTTAGAAATCGGTTTTGTATAAGCAATACTTTCTTAGCATGAAATCAAATCTATTATTTAGACATCTAAGCTTAGTTTAGAGTAACATTTGACTAAAAATATTCCTTTCTTTGTAGGTTAAATTTCGTCTAATCAATTTAGGAATTATTGGATTCAGCAGGTTTCTTCTAGAGGCTCATTCTTTTAATAATTAATGGTCATAATTTTCCTAAAGATATTTTTAATAATAGTTTGAATACCATTTTAATAACAGCATCAATTTTCGGGTTTGTATTAACGAGTCTTTTATTTTTAAAGAAATCCACCAATTCAAGAGCGGCATTTTTTTTAGGCAGCTTTTATTTTATCATTTCCATGTATGCGTTGCAAACGTATCTGGTTGATACCGATAGGCTTATTCAATTCTCTTGGTTTTTTATTTGGCCTTTATTGGTATATCATCTCATATTTATATTCGTTTATTTTTATTTTGTAACAGTTATAAATGATGAGTTTCATTGGCAAAACGCTTATCTCCTACTTTTTATACCATTTTTTTTAGGACTAGTTGATGTGATTTATGTTTATGCGGCTCCAAATGAAGTTTACAGCCAACTTTTAAATGAGACGATAGCTCATTCTGAAAATAGATTTAAGGCTGAATATTGGCTCTTGAGTTTGAATGAACACTATTTATTAAGGCACTTATGGCAGTTATTCTCACTTTTAATGATTTTACCTCAATTACTAAGATTTTTAAAAGAAGGAACTTCACACAAATTAAAAAAGATATTAAATAAGTGGTTGCTGTTTTTTTGGACTGTTCAATTATTAATGGCATCTTTTACAGTTTTACATGGGTTGGATAATTTTATGGATAAGAGTTTACTCGGTTCTCTTTTTGGTTTAGAAAATGGCAGTGAGCTCTTAATCTTTCTTTTGTATATAATTGTCTTTATCATAGGTGTCATTCCCATTTATTTTCCATCGCTATTACATGGATTTCCAAGATCAAAAAGGAAGCTTAACGCTGTTACTGAAATTAAAAATGACAGTGTTGAATCAATGGAAGAAACTGCAGCTGATTTAAAATTTGGCTTAAGTGAAATCAATATAAAAAGTAAACTGGACATAATTATTGAAAATAAAGTATTTCTAGAGCAAAATTTTAACGTATCCAAGTGTGCGCAGGAAATGGAATTACCAGCACACCACTTGTCCTATTTCATAAATGAAACCTATGGACAAAATTTTACGGCTTTTAAAAATGAGTTGCGTATGGATCACGCCAGACTACTGATCTCCCACGGCTTTTTGGAACATAATACTATGGAGGCATTGGCTGAGAAGTGCGGTTTTGCCAATAGAAGTTCGTTCAGTAAAACTTTTAAAGCAATAACTAACCAGAGTCCTAGTGAATATGTTAGGGATCTTCAGAAAAGGTAAACGCTGATAAATTTTCATCATTTAATCTCTCTTTTGTTATGGAATAGACTTTTTCTGACTTGTGGTGGTTAAGTTGATGTTTTTAACCGTCAAATGTGTGTCGAAATTTTATTTGGACACACAATATGCTACACCTCATATAGTTTTATTCTTCTAAAAGTGATTTTTTTGCACTGCGAAATGCAACTGTGAGCTTTTATATCATTGCAATTACCTTTGGATATGTGTAAGCGATTCATAGGCAAACGAGATGGAGATTTATTATTGCCGGTGACATTTTCACGGCAATTACTTACACTAAGTGTTCGCAGAACTTAATTAAAAACCCATAAAAATGAGCAAATACGTTGAAGAAATAATAGAAGACTTGAAGAAAAACCCTGAAAATTATAGGGATTACTATGGTAACGGTGTTGAAAAAGACAATATCCGAATTTCTGGATATGGTTCCATGCTATTGACTTCTGTAATTAGAGTTACTATTTACAACAATACTGTGCCAACCTCTATTGTAGATAACTGGAAATTAGCAAGAGCCATAAGAAAATGGTATAGAACAATTCCCTTAAAAGTTCTTATGGTTTAATTTCATTCGGGTCATCACCTAATGAGCTGTACAAGTTTTAAAACTCAGGTTAAATTACAGTATGAAATTTATTATCTCTCAAATTTAAAAGCATTGGACCGCTTCTTCATTCCTTTATATTCATACCAAATTTGACTCAGAACGAAAGTCGGTCCATATTCGTGTGTCTGGGCTTTCTAGCGATAAAGTGGTGCTTGCTTTTATAATTTATTATCAGGTTATATAGGGTTCAAAACGCTTTAAAATTTTAATCAGACGGAAGAGTATATTAGAAATTAATTTTGGGTGTGTAAACTTATTATTTACGTAGTCTCCAAATAGGATATAAGGAAATCTTGGGTTTATTAGGTTTTAAAATAGAATGATTATACCAAAGTACTTTACCCTGGGCTCCGCGCCTATGAGGTGAGTACCCGTAAGGAACTGGCCAGGGCGAAAAATACCAATGAGCTGTTTTTGAGATATCTGTTCTACAAAGCAGATTATTATAAACTATTATAGACCAAAGTAAATGGGGCACGCTAAGTGCCCCATTTTTTGTTAGGTGAATTGGTCAAAAGGCGACCTACTATATACTCCGACCTCGGATGCTACCAAAAACATAAGTGATTCTAGGGTTGATCTATAATTTGATATTACTCAAACAGAGCTTATAATAGCAATGCGAGATGCTTTCTAAAAAGATGGTATAACAAATATGAAAAATAGTGATCTGGAATGGGTTTTTAAGAGCAATATACCACAAAAGCTTTGGCGTGGAAATGCAGCTTTGCAATAGAAGATCTTTAAGTACAGTCATTTAAGTGTTCCAGAAAATCATTCCCATTGATCAGGTGCTAATGACAGAAAAAACATATAGCATAAGGCAGATCATATCCTTTTATATGCTCTTCGTCCCTAAAATGCGTGTCCAAATTCAATTTGGACACGCATTCGGTTCTTATATATTTCCTTGGTATTCTAAATGGGGATTACTTTGCGCGTTAAAATTCAGCATTAAAAATAATGTGGTAAAATAGGGGTGTAAATTATTTTATTAGGCTAGGTTAGTGTTAGGTGAAAAATCCAAGACTATTTCACCTAGGCCCCACTTAAAATATAAACAGTTTTCCAAAGCTTATTAAATCCCAAACTTTAAGGAATGGTATCTTATGAAAAAACAAATTACTAAACTATTAATTATTGCCCTATGCCTGCTCATTTATGGAAATAGCATGGCACAGGGAGAGTTTATCACTACCTGGAAAACCACAGCTAGTAATGAGTCTATAACCAGCCCTACTGGGACTGGCGCCTTTAGCTATACGGTAGATTGGAGAGATGGGACTACGGATACTACCGTATATACTGGCCCAGCCACCCATACCTATAGTGCAAATTCATATCTAATATAAAACCCTATTAAACATAAAATAACCTGACTATGACGCTTAAAAAAACACTTCAACTGGCTTTGCTACTAGTATTTACACAATCCTTCGCCCAACTTGGAATAGGAACTGCATTACCTAATCCTTCTGCGGAACTAGATGTAGTATCAAGTAATAAAGGAATTCTTATTCCCAGAGTTTCGCTCAGTTCTATTAACGATATATCAACAATTACAAGTGGTAACGTTGAAAGTCTTTTGGTGTACAACACTAATAATATTTCAGGTCTTTCTCCTGGGTTTTATTATTGGGCCAACGGATCATGGAACAAACTTGCACAGCAGAACGAAATTACTGCATTGCCAAAAAATGTAACCTCCTCCAACGGTTCCATCACAGGGGTCGCCAACGATGCAGCTTTGATCGCTATGAATCTGGAAGTAAAGGTTGATGGCGCCACTATTGAGGTAGACGCTACCAATGGGGTACAGGTGAAGGACTTGGGGATAACCACCGCTAAAATAGCAGACCAGAATATCACTACGGCAAAGATTGCCGA